>SKWF01000257.1 GCA_007129085.1 Balneolaceae bacterium
CAAAAAGGTGAAATTCCATTTTCCGGCTGATTTCCAATCGTAATTAAAAAATTCCACGTTGCCGAAATTGCAGGCCGCGCAGGTGTGACGCAGATTTGCAGACACTCCAAACATTTTGCCGCCTACCAGCAGTAACAGGGGCACGGTTAACCCAATAATGGGCCCGGCCACGTACCAAGGCCAGGGTTGATATAAAAAGTCTAACATGATTTTAAATTGGTTTATTATTTGTTTCTGTTCCTAAGATAACCAACTTGTATGAACTTGTCAATACAAGCAATATTGAGTTTTACTATACGGTTCATTTTCAATGACCATATGCCCGTCAGTAACCCGTATGATTGGTTCAATATAATAAATTACTACATGTAAGTACAAGTATTGATAAATACCTTTTTCCTCACTATATTTGAATTGAATCTTCTAAGAATATCAGAATATTAATCGATGTAAGAAGTCCCATGAAATTAAAAGATGGCATTCCAAGGCATGCTCAGATCAGTAAATGGCTGCGCGATCAAATAGATAACGGAAACTTTAAACCTGATGAAAAATTACCCTCAGAAAATGAGCTGGCTAAAAAGTTTGATGTCAGCCGGGTCACTATCAGAAGGGCTCTTCAATCGCTTGAAAGTGAAGCCATAATATATCGATGCCAAGGGCTCGGCTCCTTTGTGAGTGATGACCGTGCACCACATAACCTGGTTCAGCTTACTGATTTTAATGAAGACATGGCCAAAGCCGGACTGGAGGCTTCATCTGTTGTAAAAAGTATATCAACCGTAACCGCCCCCAAATGGCTTTTAGATATTTTAGAGATTGAAGAGGGTACAAAAGTCATGAAAATTGATCGGCTTCGCCTTGGTGATGGAGATCCCGTAGCCTACGACAGCACATGGCTACCTATTTTATACGGTCAGCTTTTGGATGAAAAAAGCCTGCAGAATCATACAATTTATAAACAGCTTGAAGAAAATTACGATATCCCAATTATTCGCGGATGCTACAAAATTTCCGCTGCGGTTGCCGATGAACAGCTTTCCGACGATTTAAAAACCAAAGAAAATTCCCCGTTGTTGGTTATCGACAGAGTATCTTACACAATCGGTGGCAAACCGGTTTATTATCAAAAACGGTATTACAGAAGTGATAGAGTTCTGTATGAAATGACCCTGGAGCGCGATCAAAACGACCCTTCATCTTCTGAAATGCCCCTCAAAGAGTTTGTACCCGTATTCAAACCATAACTAAAAAAAAGAGAGAATCATCATGAAACTCACCACACTTATTCTTCTTCTAATTATGCCTGCTACACTCTTATCAAACACAGATAGTTCTGATAAAGAGTTATTTGTAGCGCTAACATCTGCCGATGCTGAAACCCAGATGATGGCGATGGTATTAGCCACTCAATCTATAAATCAGGGAGTACAAGTGCGTGTTCTTCTCTGCAGTGATGCCGGAGAACTTGCCATTAAAGAGAGTGAATCTCCCACATTCAAACCGGCCGACCGTTCACCAAAGCAGCTTCTTAACGGACTTATTGATCAAGGGGCAAGGGTTGAAGTTTGCGGTATATTTTTACCGAACCGCGAGTATACCGAAAATAATCTTATGGATAATATTGGCGTAGCCAGCCCGCCTGAAGTTGCGACCCATATGAACAGAGAATCCGTTAAGCTTTTTACTTTTTAATCGTCATTGCGCCATTCACAAGTTGTTCATGGCGCCAATCGACATCACAAATCATTCTGAGTACGATTGATATGGATTCCAAGCCCGTTAAAACGGTTGTTATTGTCGGCGGAGGGCACGCCTCTCTGCCGGTAATAAAAATGGGAAAGAGGTGGAAAAAACACCAGATCGAAATCAGATTGATTTCAGCTCACCCCTTTTTGATTTATTCCGGCTCTCTGCCTCAATATATGGCCGGATTCTATAATTGGAACCAAACCGCCGTCAATCTCGAAATGCTCTGCAAACGATACAGTGTTTCATTTGCAGTGGATAGAGTTATATCCGTTAACCGGGAACAAAAAAATGTGGAGACCTTATCGGGAGAAAAAATTCACTATGATGTTTTGCTGTTAAATGTAGGAGCTTCCACTCAACCGATTTTGGATGGTGATAACATATCGCCAGTTAAACCTATGCCGAAACTACTGGAGTTGAGAAAAAACCTTTTGAATGGTGAAATTAACAGATTACTTATTGCAGGTGGTGGGGCCGCCGGAGCCGAGATAGCCTTAAACTTATCTCACCCGGCATTAAACAATCGCCCCAAAATTACCTTAGCAGATAAAAACAATCGAATACTTTCCGCATTTCCCGAAAAACTTTCAGCCGACGTCAATGCCATCCTCAAAGATAGAGGAGTTGCCGTTCTTACCGGTTATAAAATCTCAGATGATGACAGTAAAAACTACGATCAGATAATACTTGCTACAGGTAACCGTGCAGAGTCCGTATCTATCGATCACGATTTTGAAGTTGGAGAATCCAGCCGGATTTTGACTAAAAAGAACCTCCTCGTAAAAGAAGAAGCCTACGTCTTTGCAGCCGGTGATACCGCTGATGTGAATGGCAAAAACTACAAGCAAATAGGTGTACACGCCGTAAAACAGGGAGTCGTATTGCGGCATAATATAAAGGCCGTTCTCTTGAAAAAATCGCTAAGAAATTATAAACCCTACCGTGCTAATCCTTTAATTATTTCCAATGGGCCAGACTCGGCTTTTTATATAATGAACAGACTATCTTTAAAGGGAAGAGCCTTTGCAATTTTAAAGTATATGCTCGATATGCGCTGGCTAGACAAATACACCCGAATTCCCGAAAATCGCAGATCTCTATATCAATTGTTTAAAGAAGGGTTAAACAGATCAGAGTGAATATTGCTCTCCGCATAGGAATACGCTATCTTTTAAAGCTGAATAGAAAAACCAATCAATTTACTATATAATGACTCTACTTAATGTATTTTTTATGATGGGATCGCCTGATGGCGGTGGCGATGGTGCTATTATCAACCTGCTCTTTTTAGGAGCCCTGTTTTTTGTCTTCTACTTCTTCATTATCCGCCCGCAAAGTAAACGTCAGAAAGAGATTCAGAAAAAAGTTTCCGAAATGAAAAAAGGAGACAAAGTTGTTACCGGTGGCGGAATGTTTGGCGTTGTAAACTCTATTGATGATGATACTGTTCTATTAGAGATCGATAGTGGCGTGAAAGCAAGATTTCAAAAAGCATCCATTACTGATGTAAACCCTAATAAAAATAAGTAGTGACTTAACTACTCCTCTCCCTCTTTTGGACGGAAGTGGATAAATTGATCAAGAATTAAATCGTACAGAGTCGTGTCAAAATCTCCCTTTAATACCATACCGGAAGCGATCGAAGATATACGCAATGGCGAAATTGTGATTGTTGTAGATGATGAGGATCGTGAAAATGAGGGGGATTTCCTTATGGCCGCTGATAAAGCGACTCCTCAAGCTATTAATACAATGGTTAAACATGGCCGAGGATTGGTTTGTGCCCCCATTACAAAAAATAGGGCGCACGAACTAAAACTCGACTACATGGTAAGCGAGGGGGCTGATCCTGATGAAGCGGCTTTTACTATTTCGATTGATCATAAAGAGTTAACCACCACCGGAATTTCCGCGCCCGACCGCGCAAATACAATTAAGGAGATCATCAACCCGGAAGCTAAACCGGCAGATTTCCGACGTCCCGGCCATGTATTCCCCCTAATTGGGGTTGATGGTGGAGTTTTGCGCCGAGCCGGTCACACGGAAGCTGCGATAGATCTGGCGCGACTTGCCGGGTGCGAGCCGGCCGGAATTATTTGCGAAATTATGCATGATGACGGGGAAATGGCCCGCCTGCCTGAACTTATTGAGCTCTCAAAAAAGTTTGGGATGAAGCTCATCACCATCAAAGATCTTATTGCGTACCGAATGGAGCATGAATCGCTGGTCACACAGATTCTTTCTGTAGATATGCCAACGATTTACGGGGAGTTCGATCTTCAGGTTTTTGAAGAAAAACTTACGGGCGAACACCACCTTGCGTTCACAAAGGGAACGTGGACAAAAGACGATCCTGTGCTGGTTCGAGTTCATTCTGCGAACCCACTGGCCGATATATTTGGCAGTAAGCGAAGCGACAAAACAGCTGTGCTGCAACAATCGCTCAAAATGGTGGGGCAAGCAGAAAAAGGCGTGCTTCTCTATATGGATCAAACCAGTAATGAGTATAGTATTGTGGATCAACTTGCTGCAATAAAAATGCAGGATGATGGGCTGAGCAAGGATGAAATCAAGCTAAAGTTGGGCAGTAAAATGGATGCCCGGGATTATGGCGTTGGAGCACAAATTTTACATCAGCTTAAGGTTCGCAAATTACGACTGCTCACAAATAACCCTGTAAAACGAGTTGGGCTGAAAAGTTTTGGGCTCGAAATGGTGGGCGAAGTAGAAATACCGCTTGATCATATTGATACAGATCATCATGAAGAGAAGCTCGACAAGCCGAATACAGATCAGGGCTTTTTGAAAAAAATGATTCTTGAGTAAGTTATTTAATTTCGTCGTTTGAATCAGTATCTACTGTGGGTGAGTTTAGATCTGTAGCCGTACTTTCGGCCTTGCCCTCTTCAAACTTATCTTCTGTTGCCCTCTCCTCTTCTACCGGTAAAATCCGTTTGTGAAAAACCAGCATGGTTATGATGGCGGTGCTGATAGCAATATCGGCCACATTAAATATGTATGGAAATACCGCCCAGTCGCCAATGGTGAGATTAAAATGAATAAAGTCAACTACATGGCCCTCCAGAACACCTCCATAACCGCCAATAATACCCATAATAAAGCGATCGGTAATATTTCCCAGTGCTCCGCCAATAATAAGCCCCATGCAAAGCAGATAAGCAAAATTGGCACTTTCCAGCGTATACAGGATATAGGTAACAATCCCAATGGTGGCTATAATTGCCACGATACTGATCCCAATGGTGGGGAGAAAATCCATCCCCATAGCCATTCCCGGGTTTTTTGTAAAGTTTAGCGCAAGCCAACCATCAATGAGATTTACCCTTTGGAGCCCCGGGTTATTATACACCAATTGCTTGGTGATTTGATCAATCACTAAAACAATGAGTGCCGGAGAAAAGAGTAGTAGCAGTTTTTTATTTCGTAGCGACAAAAGCCGGAGTTATTATCTGCGTTTTAATTTAGCTTCAATACTCAGCTGAGTATGTGGAACAGCTTCGAGCCGGCCCTTGGCGATTTTATCCCCGGTTACTTTGCACACGCCGTACGTTTTATTGTCGATACGTGTAAGGGCATCGTCCAGGTAACGAATAAACTTTTTCGTTCTATTGAACAGCATATACGTTTTTTCACGCTCCTGAGCATCTGTACCTGCATCCGCCATATGGAATGAGTATGCAGATTCATCAGATGCATTCTCCATGCTTTCTCGCAAAGAGCTTTGGAGAGTATTTAATTCGTTTTCGGCTTCTTCACGCTTATTTAAGATGATTTCGCGGAAATATTCCAGCTCTTCATCGTTGTATGGTGAAATACGCTCGCTTTTTTTGGAATCTTTTGAAGATGCCATAAGCCTAATCCTTTAAATTAATTGTTGATCGTTCGTTGTATTGAAATTTTACACTCTTGACCTTCGATATCCCAGGATTTAACAAAATCCGGGGCATCCAATACTGATGAAGCAACCGATTCGGCCAACGTCTCGGTTTTTATATTTTCCATTCGTGCTTCAACAGCTTTTTCAAGCTCTTCTGATCCTTCAAACCCAATCTCAATGCGGTCAGTCACTTCGTAGTCAGCTTCTTTACGCATATTTTGAATTCGATTCATAAATTCGCGGGCCATCCCTTCCTGCAGCAGTTCTTCAGTGATCTCGGTATCAACTGCAACGGTAATTCCCCGCTCGGTTTCAACTGACCAACCCTCGAGCCCGGTACGCTGAACTTCCAGTTCATCGCCTTGTAAAACTACTTCATTTCCATCTTCGAGAGTTAAGCGAACTGAACCTGAGTGTTCAAACTCGGTAATTTCTTCATCCGTCAATTCCTTCACCTGGGCGGCAACCGCTTTCATGCGTTTACCCAGCCGTTTACCAAGTTTCGGATAGTTAGGTTTAGCTGATTTACTCACAATCCCTGAGTCATCATCCACAAACCTTATGTCTTTAACGTTTACTTCATCTAAAATTATATCTTTTACAGCTTCAACAATCGATCTTTCTTCCTCATCCATCGGTAAAATAATTTTCGACAGAGGTTGGCGAACGTTAATATCTATTTGGTTACGCACCCGCAACACTATGGTACTCACCGTTCTGGCAACATCCATGCGTCGTTCCAGCTGCTTATCAATGGCCGTCTCTTCTACCGTAGGATAGAATGAAAGATGCACAGATTTTTCATCTTTTCCGGTAACATCATTTAATTTTTGGTACAGCCATTCTCCCACAAATGGGGCAATCGGGCTGATGATCTTCGACAAACTTGCCAAACATTCGTACAACGTTTGGTAGGCGGCCGTTTTATTCAGGCTTTTGCCCTCTTTCCAAAATCGACGACGATTTCTGCGCACATACCAGTTACTTAATTCTTCAACAAAATCTTCCACTGCGCGAGCTGCTTTTGTCGGCTCATAATCTTCCAGGTGTTCATCCACCAGTTTAATGGTGCTGTTCAGCCGTGATGTAATCCAGCGGTCCATCTCGGTACGCTCCGATTTTTGTAGCGGCGAACCGGAGTAGGTAAACCCGTCGATGTTCGCATACATTGCAAAAAAGGAGTACGTATTTACGATGGTGTTGAAAAATTTACGCTGCGTTTCGTGCAGCCCATTTTCGCTAAACTTCAGGTTTTCCCATGGCGATGAGTTACTCATCATATACCACCGAACCGTATCAGCACCGTAGTTTTGAATCACTTCAAAAGGCTCCACGGCGTTGCCTTTCGACTTACTCATTTTCTCGCCGTTTTCATCCAGCACAAGACCGTTCGATACTACATTATTATATGCCGGCTTATCAAACAACATGGTACCCAGCGCGTGCAGAGTATAGAACCAGCCACGGGTTTGGTCTACACCCTCGGCAATAAAATCAGCCGGGAAGTTATCTTTAAATTTGTCTTTATTTTCGAACGGATAGTGCCATTGCGCCCACGGCATCGAGCCGGAATCAAACCAAACATCAAGCAGATCCGGAATCCTGCGCATGGTACCACCATCGGGTGCATCCCATGTCAATTCATCAATATAGGGACGATGGAGATCGAGTTCGGCATCATCAGAAAGACCCGCTTTCTTTTTCAGCTCCTCCACGCTTCCAATACATTCTACATATTCAGGATCTTTATCACTGACCCAGAGCGGCATCGGCGATCCCCAGTATCGCTGACGGGAAACAGCCCAATCCACATTATTTTCCAGCCACGTCCCGAACCGTCCGGTTCCGGTACTCTCAGGCTTCCAGTTAATTTTTTTGTTAAAATCTACCATCTTCTGTTTCACATCCGTTGTTCTGATGAACCAAGATTCCACAGGGTATGACATCAACGGCGTCCCTTTCCGCCAATCAAACGGATAGTTGTGAACGCAGGTTTCGTGCTTGTACATCAAGCCTTTCTCCTTAATCGCCCGGGAAATGCCTTTATCGGCTTCTTTAAACCACTCACCGGCGAACTCCTCAATTCTATCTTCAAAACGTCCATCCCGATCAACAGGATTGAACAGCGGAATATTATTTTTCTGTCCGGTGATATGGTCATCTGCACCAAATGCCGGAGCCGTATGAACTACGCCGGTACCGTCATCCGTTGTCACATAATCAGCTTCCAGTACTCTCCACGCCTGATCCTTATCAAACTCTTTGAGCGCGTAATCAAATACCGGGGTGTAGGTCCGCCCAACAAGGTCACTCCCTTTGTAACTCTCTACAATTTCGTAATCGTGATCAATAGAATCGTCCAGACAATCTTTGGCGAGAATATAGAACTCCTCTTTCCCCCCCTCCTGAACGCGAATTTTTACATACTCAATATCTTTATGCACCACCAGCGCCATATTCGAAATAATGGTCCACGGGGTGGTAGTCCAGGCCATGAAATAGACATTTTCTTCACCGTCCACCGGGAATTTCACATAGATGGATGGATCTTGCGTCTCTTTGTATCCAAGGCTTACCTCGTGCGAGGAGAGGACTGTACCGCTTCCGGGTGAGTACCACTGAATCTTATACCCTTTGTACACTAAATTCTTTTCGTAAAGCTGCTTAAACGCCCACCATACGGATTCAATATAGTCGTTATCGAACGTGATGTAGGGATCGTCAAGATCAACCCAATACCCCATTCGGTTGGTTAGATCATCCCAGAGATGCTTGTACTTCAACACACTTTCGCGGCATTTGGCGTTATACTCAGCCATGCCGTAGTCTTCAACTTCTGAGCGCCCATCGAGTCCAAGTTCTTTCTCTACCTCAATTTCCACGGGCAATCCATGGGTATCCCAGCCTGCTTTTCGATCCACCCGAAAGCCTTTCAATGTTTTATACCGACAAAAAAGATCTTTCACCGTACGGGCCATCAC
>SKWF01000072.1 GCA_007129085.1 Balneolaceae bacterium
CCCAGGGTGTGAGAAGCGAACAGCTTAACATCCTCTTTGTAGCGATCGAGCGGATGACCACTGAGATAGAAGCCGATAAGCTCGCGCTCTTTATTAAGACGCTGAATATTGGTCCATTTCGGGCACTCCCGCAGTTCAGGTTCGCCTATTATACTGTCGCTACCGGAATCGCCACCGAAAAGACTGCCTTGGTTCAGCCGCTGCTCTTCCTGCTTTCTCGATGCATAGCTGAGAATATCATCTACGCTGGCAAGCAGCCGTGCGCGGTTATCATACAATACATCAAAAGCGCCGGCCTGGATCAGGCTCTCCACCGTTCGGCGGTTACATACGCGAGTATCAATCCGTGATGCAAATTCGAAAACACTGGTGTATTCGCCATTCTCTTTTCGCTCCCGCGAGATCTCTTCGATGGCGTTTCCTCCAACTCCTTTAATCGCCGACATCCCGTACTGAATTCGTCCATCTTTGGCAGAAAATTTAGCTTCCGCCGTATTTATGTTGGGCGGATCCACCGGTATTCCCAACCGCTGACACTCCTCAATAAAAAACGACACTTTTTTGATGTCGCCCATGTTATGGCTCAACACAGCCGCCATATACTCTGCCGTATAATTGGCTTTAAAATACATGGTTTGATAGGCGATTACCGAGTAGGCCGCCGAGTGAGATTTGTTAAATCCGTAGCCGGCAAACATCGCCATCTTATCAAAAACATCTTTGGCTACTTTTTTCTCATACCCTTTCTCAACAGCCTGCCTGACAAATTTCTCCTCTTCCGGAGGCAGCAATTCGGGTTTCTTCTTACCCATAATTCGGCGAAGAACATCCGCTTCCCCGAGTGAGTAGCCACCCATTTTCTGCGCCACCATCATAATCTGCTCCTGGTAGATCATAATACCGTAGGTGGGTTCCAGTAGATTACGAAGATCTTCGTGGTCGTACTCTACATCCTCGCGCCCATGTTTACGGTTGATGTAATCGGGGATAAACTGCATCGGACCGGGACGATAGAGTGCGTTCATCGCAATCAAATCATCAATCGTGCTCGGCTTCAGGTTTTTCAGGTGCTTCCGCATTCCGTCCGACTCAAACTGGAATACACCGACCGTCAATCCCTTCTTAAAAAATTCGAAAGCCTCTTTATCATCCAGCGGAATATCATCCAGCAGGTAGGTTTTATTATGATTCTCCTCCACATATTGAATAGCCGTTTTCAGAATGGAGAGTGTTTTCAACCCCAGGAAGTCCATCTTCAGCATCCCGGCATCTTCAATCACTTTCCCGTCGAACTGCGTTACGTAAAGCTCGGCATCTTTAGCGGTACAAATTGGGATGTAGTTGGTCAATTTATCCGGGGCAATAATCACACCGGCGGCATGAATTCCCGTATTCCGTACAGAGCCCTCCAGCGTCTCAGCCATCTGCAGAGTTTGCCCTTCAATATCTTCCTTCTTTTTAATCTTCTGCAGATCCTTCACCTCGCTGATCGCCTCTTCCAGCGAAATACCGATCGTTTCAGGGATGAGCTTCGCAATTCGGTCGGCATCCGGCAGCGGAAGATCCAGCACACGGGCAACATCACGCACAGAAGAGCGGGCAGCCATCGTACCGAATGTTATAATATGCGCCACCTGATCTTTTCCATATTTATCAACCACATAATCGATCACACGCTGGCGGCCGTCATCATCAAAATCGATATCAATATCCGGCATCGACACACGCTCGGGGTTCAAAAACCGCTCAAAAAGCAGATCGTATTTCAGCGGGTCGATATTAGTAATGCCGGTACAAAAAGCCACCACAGAACCCGCAGCCGACCCACGCCCGGGACCTACATAAACGCCCATCTCTTTCGCTTCGGCGATAAAATCCTGTACAATCAGGAAGTACCCGGCAAACCCCATGGTTTTGATGATATTCAGCTCATGGTCAATACGATCCATTACCTCATCAGTCAACTCCCCGTAGTGAGATTTCGCCCCTTCCACAGTTAGGTGGCGCAAATACTCATCTTCCGTCTCAAACCCTTCCGGCAGTGCAAAGTTGGGCAGGATTACATCTCGCTGGAGCTTTATCGGCTCAATTTTGTCAACAACTTCCTGTGTGTTTGAGATCGCTTCCGGCTGATCTGCAAACAGCGCCTTCATCTCATCTTGCGTTTTGAAATAGAACTCATCATTGGGAAAGCCAAACCGGTAGCCGCGACCACGACCAATCGGGGTATCCATCAACTCCCCATTATCGATACAGAGCAGCGCGTCGTGCGCTTTATAATCCTCCTGCTCCATGTAAAACACATTGTTACTGGCAACAACCTTTATATCGTGCTTCTCCGCAAACTTCAGCAGAACGCTGTTTACACGCTCCTCCTCTTCAAGCCCGTGGCGAGCCAGCTCGATATAAAAATCATCCCCAAACAGATCGTGCCACCATTTAAGCGCTTCTTCTGCAAACTCCTCTCCCTTATTCAAAATCAGATCGGCAACTTCGCCCTGCAGCCCGCCGGTGGTTGCAATCAATCCTTCCCGGTATTTCTCAACAAGTTCACGGTCAATTCGCGGAAATTTATAGTAATATCCCTCCACGAAACCGAGCGAACACATCTCCGCCAGGTTTTGATACCCTTTACGGTTTTTCGCCAGAAATACCTGTTGGTACCGTTTATCTTTGTTGTCTCGCGTAAATTTTTTCTGATGGCGATCTTCCACAAAATAGCACTCGGCACCAATAATCGGTTTAATACCGGCATCGTGTGCCGCCTGCACAAAACTGAAAATCCCGTACATATTTCCGAGATCAGTTAGTGCTACAGCCGGCATTCCATCATCTTTCGCCTTCTTCACCAGGTCTTTAATTCCCGCCGCCGCCTGTAGTACCGAATACTTTGAATGGCAGTGCAGGTGGGTGAAATCTGCTGTAATCTCCTCAACATTTGCCGACTCTTTCGGCAGTTCAATTCCGGAATCTTTACTCTCCTCTTCGCCGGTAACGCCGCGGCTTCGCAGCTCTTCCACTTTCGGCATGTAGTGTTCGGGGTCGATCCACGCCTTCGGGGGTTTTGTGTTGAGCTCCAGATCTTGCGGAAGCTGTGGGCGAATCACCCCGAGACGAACAAGCTCTAAGAATGCTCGTGCCGTGGCATCAACATCGGCCGCCGCGTTATGAGCCTCCTCGAAACCTACATCAAACAACTTATCGTGAAGTTCTGCCAGAGTCGGCCATTTGTAGCGCCCGCGCCCCCCGGGGATGGCGCAATACTCGGTAGACTCATCCTTCGTATCGATATCTATTTTTTTATCCAGCGGATTTTCCCGCTCCATCCGTAGATATTCCGACCCCATAATATTGAGGTCGAACTCCAGATTGTGGCCGACCACAAACGTACAGCGCTCCAGATCCTCGTTGAAGGCGTCCATCACATCGTCCAGCGGAATTCCCTCTTCGTGTGCTCTCTCTGTAGAAATTCCGTGCACCTTTTCGGAGTTAAACGGAATGGTAAACCCGTCCGGCTTAACGATATAGTCACCACTCGAAACCAACTTTCCGGTATGATCGTGAAGCTGCCAAGCTAACTGTACGCAGCGCGGCCAGTTGTCGAAGTCTGAGCGCGGGGCGGAATAATTTTGTGGGAGGCCGGTGGTTTCAGTATCAAATATCAGGTACATAAATCGACAGGACGTTGGGTTTGTGCGGATCAGATTCTATGGGGAATATACCCTTCGGCGATCAAATCTTCAGCCCTCATCTTCAAGAAATTTTTACAGAAATTAACTGAATCATTGACGATCCTATAACCGTCTAATGATTAATGTAAAGACTATACTCCGATACAACCACTAACGTTTACATATTCAGACTGTAATTACATTAATCAATCAATTCATCCAAGATTATGAAATTAATTAAGTTACTTTTATCCGCGGTTTTATTTTGCACGTTGACTTTTTCAGTAGCTAATGTTGCCAACAGCCAATCATCATCTGAAATCACTCCGGAAGATATTCGAGATATGATGCATACTGATCGTATTCCGGTTCGGGAAGCAACGGAAACCACCGGTACTCCCTATCTATTCCCTGATTTTCAGGATGGACATATTGTACTTACAAACGGCCAAACAACAAATGTTTTAGAACTTAGATATAACACATACGAACAGACATTGGAATTTCTGGATGGTTACTCTGCATTGCGAATGGATCCGGATCATATCCAGGAGTTTGAGTTATTTGTAGACAATACCGTCTATAAATTTGAAAAGGGATACGATGCCCGACGGTTATCAGAAGATGATTTCGTCAGACTCATTATTGATGATGAAATCAAGTTTATGGCTAAACACACAACCAGTTTTCAAGAGGATGTAGCTTCATACGGAACGGCAACCCAACAAGATGAATATATTTCAGACGTCACTTATTACATTCAAATTGGTGATGGGGAAATTGAGAGAATTCGCAGCTTAAACGAACGCCGTGTAATGAGGCAAATAGACCAATTTGATGATAAAGTTGAGGATTTTGCAAACCGCAATGATACCGACTTTTCAGACCCCGACGATGTAGAAGAACTTTTCCAATACTATAACAAATTACTTACTGAAAACAACTAAATATCAGCTCTACTTGAACATTAATTACCATTCATCAATCTTTCGTATACATATATGACTAAGCTTTACATTACTCTCGTACTCACTCTGTCAATTTTCATTGTTTCCTGTGCAGGTTCATCTAAACAGTTTATCGAAGAAGGGTACGAAAATGGTTCTGAAGAAGGATCATTATCGTTACTAACTATTCAAAAAGATCAATTTAACGGCGATTTCTCAGACCACTCTTTTGGCGAACTTCGTGCTAATGAAGTTTCAATTTTTGAAACTTATCTCACCACATTTCTATCCGGAATTTCTCAAAACGAAATTAAAGGTGAACTTACTCAAGTTGATTTCCACGACTCAAATTTTGAGCCTCGTGAGTTTGAAACCAATTCTAAGACTTTAAAAGTTCTGTCTCCGCGGGATGGCGCCACTATACGTGAAGAGACTATCGAATCTCGATATGTGATTATTCTCGACAACTACAGATTTGAGCAGTACGAAGAGATACGAGGAAACGACTCATATGCTGGCCACGAACCCGATGTAATCCCCAGAATGATGTTTAAAACCAAATATGTAATTTGGGATAATGAAGTAGGCAATGCCGTAGCTTGGGGAGAGGTTGAATCTGACAGAAGAATTGAGCTGAACAGAATAGAAGAGATTTATGAGGAGCTGTTAGTCGAAACTTTTGCAAAAATGGTTGAAGCCAGCCCTTTCGCTTCCTAGCTACTTTAAAGGCCGGAAAATTAGCCGGCCTTTTTTATTATAGATTTAATTGAGCAATAAACTCCATCCACGCCTCTTCGTAAATATCTCTCGAGTTGTGGAAGTTATCGTTATGGCCGCCGCGAAGTTCAACAAATCTCTTTTCTCCTTCGGCTTGTTCATAAAGCTGGCGCCCTTGATCAAATGGCACGATCTGATCATCCGGGCTGTGCATAAAAAGAACCGGTATTTCTCCTCTGTTCATCAAAAATTGGTCTGTCGGAAATTCTGCACGCACCAAAAATGATGGCACAAATGGATATGCTGATTGGGCCATACTACGGATATTGGCAAACGCTGAATCCAACACAAGTCCGGCTCCATTAAACTCCGAGGCTTGATGGGCCGCTGCAGATCCTCCCAGCGACCTTCCATAAAAAATCATCGAATCTGTAGGAATCCCCTGTTCACCGGCAAGATAATTTACCACCGACCTGGCATCATCAAAAAATCCATCTTCATTGGGCGACCCCTCGCTATTTCCATATCCCCGGTAATCGTACAAAAATACGGAAACACCTTTATCATATATGGTTTTCGCGATATCGAGCCTGCCGCTGATATTTCCGGCATTCCCATGAGAAAAGACTACCGTATGCTCTGCGTCTTCATTTTTAAGAAGCCATCCATGAATCATCGTACCATCTTCCGTCTCCACATAGTGATCCGACCACGGAACCTCCAATCTGTCGGGAGAATCGGTCATAAACTCCGACGGATGAAATATGAGATGATTTTGAAAAAATGACATCATGCCCACTACTACCAGGTATATTAAAAGGGTGTACCCCAGAAATTTAAATACTGTTCTCTTATCCATGATCAAAAAATATTAACGAGACATCTCTGCTCTTATTTGGTACGATTTATTCCATTCATCAAAATGAATATGCAATTGGTTTGGCCGGCAACAGACCTGGCAATCTTCTATATAGGTATGATTTCTGCCCTGCGCCGGATCAACAAATGTATCATTCCGTTCGCCACAATATGCGCAAATAAACGACTTACTCTGTACTACAGGCTCCATAAAACTCCTTTATCGTTTTACATTAAAACCATTCACACGTTGTTGAGCATTCGGTTTGTCTTCCAACTCCTTAATCTCATCAACCCGTGCAGTTGTCGGGCCCGCTTCCAGCCGGTTCATCATCTCATCAATACTCTCAGAACTACCCTGCAATACCGCTTCAACATCACCGGATCGCAGATTCTTTACCCAGCCGCTTACACCAAGAGATTCTGCACTCTTTTTCGTAAAATAGCGAAAACCTACACCTTGCACCCTGCCTGAAATAATCACATGCTTTGTAATATCAGTGCTCATAATTCAGTCTCCAATTTCTTATTATCTTAGTTCTCAATTATTAAACAAGATTTCAGTTAAAAAATATCCATGACTTTAACACAACTCAAATATGTGGTCGCCGTGGACAAATACCGGCATTTTGCCACCGCTGCAGAAAAAAGCTATGTAACCCAGCCCACGCTAAGTATGCAGATTCACAAACTGGAAGATGAACTGGACGCCACACTTTTCGACCGGTCAAAATCGCCCGTTATACCTACTGAAATTGGTAAAAAAGTCATCGAGCAGGCAAAAGTTATTTTGCGCGATTCCAAACGAATCACCGATCTGGCTCAATACGAGGATAACGAACTGCGAGGCACATTTCGGGTTGGCGTGATTCCTACTATTGCGCCATATTTGGTACCAAGATTTTTACGCTCCTTTTTACAAGACTACCCCGGTATAGAACCTGTTTTTGAAGAGGCTCTTACCGGCGAAATAATCCAGGGGCTCAACAACGATGAACTGGATGCGGCTATTATCGCTACGCCCGTAGACAAACCTCATATTTATACCGAGGAGCTCTATGTTGAGCCGTTTATCGGCTACCTGTCGAAAAGCCATCCACTTGTTGAAAATGAACGGCTAACCGTTGATGATCTCGATCAATCCAATATTTGGCTGCTTAATGAAGGCCATTGCTTTCGGGATCAGACCATAAAAATCTGCAAAGAAGCGGGCAAACAGTCCAATTCATCCATCGAGTTTCGAAGCGGCAATCTGGAAACCCTAAAGAAACTGGTAGAACAGAACTTTGGAATGACCCTGCTGCCGTGGACCGCTATTGGCGATATTGACAGGGAGAAAAACAGTGCCGTGTTAAAAGAGTTTTCCGACCCTGTTCCATCCCGCAAAATTCGTCTGGCATACAGCCGTAAGCATCTCAAAAAGAATATCATCGCCGCATTTAAAAAATCGATCTGTGATGCGGTCCCCAAAGAGTTGAAAAACGAACAAAAACGGATGGTTATCGAATAGGGAGTGTTTATCATCAAACCGAGCCCATAATTTCCTCTTTTAAAACCTAATTTGTACATGGAGAACTTTGCTCAGCAATGGTTTACAGCATATTATTTAACACTCGGTACGCTGTTGGTAAGCTACGGGCTTTACCTAATCGCCAAACGTTACGAAATGGCCGAATACCTGATTGATCGCTCCAACCACAGCGAGCCACCACGAATGTTCCGATCCATCTTAAAATACTTTCTGCTTTTCACACTGCCGGGGCTCGCCCTATCCTTTTACCCGTTCTCCTGGGTTGAACTGCTATTCTCAATCTGGTGTTTGATCATCATATTTACGGTTGGGCAACTTCTGGTACAGTGGCCGGCTGTAGCCGCACAAATTAAAGGCATTGGTGATGAACTCCCCAAAAAGGTCCGATTTGTCGGCTTCAATTTCATCTCTATTGGAATTGTGGTATATCTGTTGTGCTATCTCTTGCTCACGGGAACAGAATAAGTGAGTTGTGTACCAACGACAAAAGCTTGAAGCTCATAGCCCATTGTATTTTGCCACCAAAACACGAAAGCACAAAAAGGTTTAAAAAACACCATGATAACAACCAACTTTCATTCGTGTTTTAGTGGCTCTAATAAATAACTTGAACCCCGGGAGGATCTGCCGGACTCTCGCAGGTGATTCTTGATTCAACCAATATAAGTGTTAAGACCGGTGCCATTTGGTTTTGCCACCAAACACGAAAGCATAAAAAGGTTTAGAAAGAGACCATAATAACAACCAACTTTCATTCGTGATTTTGTGTTTTAGTGGCTCTGATAAATAAGTTTAGCTCAAGAAAAGCGACCTTTCATGAAATTACAAAAAGCCGGTTATCAAGGTATTTATTTGCCTGATTATCGTATAGCGATGGATGGCACTCA
>SKWF01000283.1 GCA_007129085.1 Balneolaceae bacterium
ATTCAGCACCTTTTTTTATTTCGAGTTCAGTTATTACCTTCCACCCGCATGAAAAAAACACCGATGAAAATTTCTGTTTTAGGTTGTGGATGGCTGGGTTTCCCACTTGCACAACACCTGCTTAAGCAGGGCCACTCCATTAAAGGTTCAACTACTTCTGAAGGTAAAATTTCAATCTTATCGCAGGCTGATATTGAACCATACTTACTCTCTCTGCCTAACGATATTGATAGCGATAAGCTGAATCCTTTCCTGGAATCAGACATTCTATTTCTAAATATTCCACCGGCTCGCGGAGATAAAAATGTTACTGAATCATACCCCTCTTTAATAAAGTCTATCGCCGATAAAGTAGCCGCGTCATCCATTAAATGGGTGATATTTGCCAGCTCTACATCAGTTTATAACAGCAATGGAGGATTTACTGAAGAGAGTGATGCCAAACCGGGATCTGCCGCAAGGCCATCCGGCGAGGCGGTGTTAAAAGCTGAAAAAACACTACAAAATCATTCGTCTTTCAGTAGCACCATTATCCGTTTTGGCGGACTTTACGGGTATGAGCGGCACCCGGTACGATATCTTGCCGGAAAGAAAAACATGAAAGAGCCTGCCAAACCGATAAACCTCATTCACCAGGATGATTGCATTCGAATTATTGAGGCGATCATCAAACAAGATAAACAGAATGAGATTTACAACGCCGTATCTGATGGCCACCCGCCCCGCCAAGAATTCTACAGAGCTTCAGCTATTCATTTTGGACTGGAACCACCGGAGTTTGATGATGGGCCCACTGAGAGTAACAGGGTGGTATCAAATCGAAAGCTCAAAGAAGAGTTGAATTACCGGTTTCGATATCCGAATCCGCTGGATCATACAGCGTAGAGATTTAGTTTGGGGCAAAAACGTAAATATCCTTTGCAACGCTATGCCCAACCGTAGTTGTCTCTCCATCCATATCTATTTTGATGGGGCCGTTAAACGGCTCACGCGAAACAATTTTAATTTTTGCACCGGGAAGTAGTCCATTTTTTTCGAGGTAGCGAAGAACTTCGGGATCTTGATTTTTTACACGCTTAATAATATGCTCATCCTCATTAGGCACCTCTGACAGCGGCATTAAAACCAACCGCGGCATTTCGCCATCTTTGGTTGGAATAGGATCTCCGTGCGGGTCAAATTTCGGATTATTCAGAAGTTCCGAAATTTTATCTTCAAACTGTTCAGAAATATGGTGCTCTAACTTTTCTGCCTCTTCGTGCACTTGATCCCACGAATATCCCAGCATTTCGGCGAGGTAGAGTTCCAGAAGCCGATGGTGACGAATAATTTCAAGGGCAATTTTTTTGCCAGATTCGGTAAGATTCACCCCATAGTACGACTCATATGAAACAAGCCCCATTTCGGAGAGTCGTTTTACCATATTCGTCACCGAGGCATTTGCTACACCCATTAAATCGGCAAGTTTTGATGTGCTTACACCTTTGTCCTTTTCAGCTTCCTCAAGCTTATAAATCGCTTTCAGATAGTCTTCTACGGATTGACTTCTACTCATTGTTATCGGGTTACCCTACTTTCCCTATCGTGATTGTTGATACTCCTCGAATGTAGTGGAAAGATAGGCATCGGAACCAACAAAATTAAGAAGATTATAAAAAGTATCGGCGGGCAACAGGCCGGGCTGTTTGCCTAGCAGCTCTCCACTGCTATTCATAAAAAAGGTAGTCGGCAGGCTTTCACTGTTTAACTGTTGTGAGAATTCTCGTTCACTCATCTCATTTCCGAGATAGTTCACCTCATCGCTCGACTCTATGTTGATCATCACCAGATAGTAGTAATCTTCAATGGCCTCCGCAACTTCAGGATCGGTATAGACGTTTTTGTGCATCCGCTCGCAGTAGGGGCACCACTCGGCATACACATCAATCAGCACTTTTTTATCGGTTGATTGGGCAAGCTCTAATGCCTCCTCCAGATCGTACGTATCAAGGTCATGAACCTGTGCAGTTGCGAGAGCTGCAGTTAAAAATAGAAGTATGCTTGCAAGTAGAAATATTTTGTTCATCATACCTGAATATACGATTTAGGGAGATATATTATTTCATTTTCATTACCAAAATGGTCATATCATCATGCTGTTCCGCACCATCCCCAAATTTTCGGATATCGTCGTTTAGCTTTTCCAGAATCTGTTCTGATGTAAGGTTTTTATTCCGTTTGATGATTTGATGGAGCCGTTTATCTCCATAAAATTTATTGAGCCTGTTTGTCGCTTCAACTACTCCATCTGTAAATAGTACCAGGATGTCATCTTTCTCAAAATCCAGAACCAGCTCAGCTGTATTTTTCTTAAAAAGTTCATCGCTGGCCATTCCCAACCCAATACCATCAGGGCGAAATTCCTTGAGCTCTTCATTCTTAGCACTGTAGTGCAGAATTGGATTATGACCGGCCCTCGAAAATGTAAACTGGCGATTTTGAATGTCTATCATCCCAAATATCAATGATATAAACGTTCCCTTTTTGGCATTTGATCGAAACAGGTAATTAATTCTCGATAAAATTTCGAGGGTTGAGTTATGCTCCGTACATAGCGCGTGAAGCACCCCTTTGGTAAACGTCATATAAAATGCCGCTTCAATCCCTTTACCGCTAACGTCGCCTATTGTAACGGCCAGACGTCCATCGTTCAGCTGTATAAAATCGTAGTAGTCGCCACCCGTTTCGTATGCCGGTGTACAGATTGCGGCGATATCAAGCCCGGCAATATTGGGTGTTCGATCGGGCAAAAATGACTGCTGCACTTTTCGTGCAATCTGGAGCTCCTGTTTCATTCGCTCATCTTGCGCGAGCTCAACAATGTAATCAGGAATGTATTTTGGTAGTTCTTTAATTGATTTCCCTTTGCGAATACTTATCACACCGAAAATAATTGCCGCGGCCAACAGTAGTGCACTAACAATAAATATCGAAGTATCCGGTGATCCCTCCATCACCCATCCCCCGGCAGAAGAGAGGTGAACGCCGAAGAAAAACAGTGTAAGAAGTACCGTTAAAAAGTCCTCTTTTACATAGCACCATCCGAGAAAGAAACCGATGGCTCCAACAATTCCGAGTTCTATTAAATCCGGACCTATTGAGTAGGGCAACAGGCTGAATACAGAAAACAGAATTGCAGAAAATATGCTTACTGCCCATATATTTTTGGTATAGGAACTGAACTTTCCAACCAATATTAAGAACACCGCTTGTGCTGTAAGCAGAACAATAAAAAACGTATAGAAGAGCGAGTTCAGAAAGGGAAAAAAGGAGTTGTTTGAACGAAATTGCTCATCAATTGAAAAATAACTTTCCGGAATAGCATACAGCGAAAGTGCGGCTACCGTAGCAATGATAAAGGAGTAGGCAACTGAGCGGATGACCACCCACCCTATGGGGCGGCTATACAGATGCCCCATCCGAAGGATATCGAACGTTTGCAGTTTCTCTGACCAGTACTCGCGGGTTAAGGAATCGCCCACTGATGTAACCGTAAAATACCCCAGTGAAATAAATGCGGCCGAAATTCCGGTTTGAAATAGCTGAATAAAGAGAATACGAAATCCGAATTCATCAAAAGAGTTAGTAATCTCATATAACCACTCATTTATAAACATCCCGGGGAAAGCAAAACCTGCCAGTACTGCAAAAAGTACAGCCAGCTTAAGGTCAATCAAGCGATGGCGAATCCGAATAAAGAGCAGAATAATGACCCAAATCGCAAATATCAGAATTCCTAAACCTATCACCCCAATCCTGATTTCTGAATAGGAAAACTCCTCCGCCTGTATAGCCGAGTCTGTATATTCCATAGAGAGAAGTGCGCCGGTGGGCAAAACTTCTACGGTAACGTCCATTGAGCGGTCTAAATCTCTTGTTGTTCCGCGAAATGTAACAGAGGCTACATCAATCCTATGTGCAGAAATCAGGTCAGTTTCATAAACCTCAAAATGAGATTCGGGCCATCCCGATTCTGATAGATGATATTCTGCAAAAGCGATTGCATCAGACCTTGTAACCGTTATGGAACGGCCTGACTCATAATCGAAATGTTGTTCATCATTATCATTGATAGCCGTATCCCCATCATCAAACTGGTACACAAACCGTTTTAACACCGTTGTGTCGTTTCTGAGCTCATTTAGGTATGGTGCCGTTTCCGGGATTACCTCAGGTAGAATTTCGGGATCAATTAACCGAGAGGGAAAGAGGTGCGTTGGATTGGAGAAGCCGAGCAATTCACCGGTTTCTGACAGTTTCATCTCCACGATAACTGAACTCTCGGTCTCCTCAACCAGCCTGCCAATCCAATCTTCAACCGTTAATTCTTTCTTTGAATGCCAATAAAAAGCGGGATAAACCTGGCGGTTTAAATTATTTTGATAAAGTTCTGCTAACCTGCCGGTTTTTTGAAGGGAATCGAGCATTGAGGTTTGAACCCGGAATTCGGAATAGCTCTCGTCTGTGGGAGAGTATCCTTTGCTCAATAAATATTCGGTTGAATTTTCATTCGCCCGTTCTTCCCCCAAGCTGCTGTCGGCGACTGATAGCGGGTGCGTAACGGAGTAAAATCCATAAAATAACAACGCAGCCAACAGGCCGACGAAAATCAGTACTATATCTCTTTTTGCAGTATCACTTCCGGGCATTTGTTAATCCAAATAATCAGTACATTCACAATTTCATCCGATTTATGACAACAGCTATGTGAATGATTTTTAAAAAATTATATGTTTGTTGTACATCGAAATAGTAGTGAAAATGTTTCACTAAAATTAAATTCACCATTAAGCCATAGTACAAAATTTTGTTATGTGTCTCATAGTTTTTAGCCTAAGATCTCATAAAAAATATCCTCTTATTCTAGCGGGGAACAGGGATGAATTTTATAAACGCCCTACCCGTCCTGCACAATTCTGGAAAAGTAAACCAAACCTGCTTGCCGGTAAAGATATAAAAGCGGGCGGTACGTGGATGGGGGTTACAAAAAGCGGGAAACTGGGAGCACTGACAAATTACAGAGATCTAACCAATATTAAAGACGATGCTCCTACAAGAGGCTCCATTGTTACGGACTATTTGTCGGGATCTAAACCGGCACCTGTTTTCCTGGAAACGCTTGATGAAGACGCTGAAAACTTCAATGGCTTTAATGTTCTTGCCGGTACACCCGACTCATTCTTCCACTATTCCAATGAGACAAGAAGCATTACCGAAATAGAATCGGGGATTCACGGCATCAGTAACGCTGTTTTAAATACCCCCTGGCCAAAGGTTGAAAAGGCAAAAGAAGATCTCCGAAATGCTATCAGTAACGATCACATTGACACAGAGGAGCTGTTTACCCTTCTTAAATCAAAAAGTATATATCCGCTGGAAATGCTACCTAAAACCGGCCTGCCGGATAAAAAAGAGAAAGAGGTTTCCGCCGCATACATAAAAACAGAAGATTACGGCACACGCTGCTCCACTATTATCTTGGTGGATCAAAATGGGGAAGTTACATTTATGGAGCGTACGTACGATCCCAAAACTGAAAATATTACAACAGAGAAGCAGTACAATTTCCAGATAAATTCGGATTCATAAGATCTATAAGTTTCGCAACCGTTCTCTGGCGCGACTTCTCACATCTCCATTATCCGAACCTTCAATAGCCGTGTTATAATAAGATTTCGCAAGCTCTTTATCTTCAAGCCGTTCAGCTGTTCGTCCGGCGAAGTAGTTTGCCAAAGAGTAAAAAGGGCGATTTTCTGTATTAGACAACTCCTTTCCAAGGTTGATCGTCTGCTGAAAATCATCGGCAGCAGCCTCCATATTACCCATGCGGTAGTGCGCTCTACCTCTCCAATACAAGATCTCTTCGCGCAGTACTTTTTCGCTCTCAAGTTGTTTAAGCTCCCAATGATTCAGCGCATTTTTAGCTTCTGAAATTACCTCTGAACTACGCTGTTGATTAAACAAAGTGCGAACCAAAAGACGCCGGTAGTATCCGTTATTTGGATATTGTTCTACAAGAGTTCTAAAGTATCCGATAGCTCTATCATACTCTCCTTCGTAATTGAGCAGAATATTTCCCATAAAATATGTCGCCTCGGGGCGAGAAAAAACGCCGTTTGCGGCAGCCTCATCAATAGCTTCCAGACCTTTTTTACGATCGCCATCCGGCAAAAACCACGATACCGCACGCACAGCAGGATATTCATCGGGGATATAGGCTGCGTAATAGAGTTTCATCCCCTCCACAAAAGAGTTGTCTTTCAGATCAGGGCGAACTTCCATAATCCGCTCATATGCATTATAAGATCTCCGGCCAATCTGCGCGGCCTTGACCCACTGCCCCCTATTTGAATAATGGCGGGCAGCATAGCCGGTTGCAAGGGCTCTAATCAGTAACGCATCGGGGTGATCAGATTCACTCCGCAATAACCGACCGGCCTGATGTTCACTTTTCGCCATCGCGTCGAAAAGTTTATTATCATGAGATTCATCATACAGATCTTCGAGAACTACCCACCACAATTCCATCGCGTCCCACATAGTCCATATGGGATGATCGGGATGGCTTTTTCTCCACTCTCTCATTATCTCCTGCGAGGCTTCCGCATTTCTGTTGTAGAGCGAATCGATTGCGACCGTAGCATCCTCCTGAAAAGCATCATCATCAATAAGAATGATTGTCTGGGATGATGCAGGCTGAACGGCAAACAGCGCGGCTATCAAAAAGAGTGAGCCAACCAGGTATGCTTTTTTCATGTAATAGTTGGGGTTAGTGATCTATCCTCTACGTTCATCTACCCGAAACCGTAATTGGCGAAACTCTTAAAACTACGTGAGATGTTCCAGGAACCAGCCTTCGGTAAAGTCCAGCACCTCGACAAACTCTTTGGGGTAGTCGTCCAGTTCAAACGGGTGAGAAACTTCAAAAGTATGGCCCGCATTTTCGATCAAACGGATCTCTTTATCGTTCGCCGGGCATGTTCGATACAGTTTTTCACTGTCGGAGTGGTGAACAGCTTCATCGTTTTTCCCGGCAATAATCATTACGGGAATATGAAGCTCCTTAATGCGCTTGATTGCCATCAGCCTGTCACTGTTTTTTTGAGCATCGTCAAAAGCAGTTTTTCCAAGCTTCAGAACCTCACCGGTTCTGGCATTTTTAATCTCGGTATATCCCTTTTTGTTCCAATCCGATTTCATCTCTTCGCTCCAACGGGCGTTGTAATCAGCTACAGCTGACCATGTAACCAGTACACGAATATCGGAATATTCTGCTGCAGCCACTACAGCTGTATGACCTCCCCTTGAGTGGCCTATAATGCCAATCTTGTCGGTATTGAGCACAAATTTGTCATGGTTGATATCTTTCGATTTAATCGCTTCGATAACATCACCAATGTCATTCAAATCACCGGTTAGGGTTTGCTCTTCAAACAGCTCGGGCTGATCGAACTCATCCATACTTTCGCCCACACCATTTTTAGACAGATTAAACGATAATACAGCAAATCCTGCTCTTGCAAGATCTTCCATCGCATCGGGAAATGCCCCCCAATCTTTAAACCCTTTAAAACCGTGCACAAACAGAATAACCGGAAATACGGTATCCGGTGTGGTTACGGGCGTGTACAGATCGTAATAGATCGGCAAGCCTTCTCGATTATCTACAACTCCTGACTGTTTTTCTATGCTGCTATATCTCACGAACTCTCCTTATTAAAATCCAGGGTATCCAGTTTCACTGTTCGTCTCAATCGGTTTACTTCGTTTTGTCGTAAATATCGCCATCGTCCGATGCTCAAATCTTTATCGGATAATCCGGCATATTTTATACGTTCCAACCGATCAACATCGGCGCCAATATAATCTACCATTCGGCGAATCAGGTGGTTTCTCCCCTCTTTCACAGTAATAATCACTTTGTCTGGGTTTAGCGGGTCGCGCGTAACTTTTTCCGGTTTGATGAAGCCATCTTCAAGTTCAACACCCTCTCTGAGTCTTGTTACCTCTTCATCGGTAAGCGTACGGTTGGGAGTTACCAGATACGTCTTTTTAACCTCATAACTTGGATGCATCAAGCGGTGTGCAAGGTCTCCGTCGTTCGTTAATACTAACAGTCCCATCGTGCTTCTATCCAGGCGGCCAACCGGGTAAACTCTGTATCCGGTAGCATCCTCAATCGTCTGCATAACGGTTTGGCGATCCTTCTCATCATCCGTTGTAGTGATGGTGCCCGATTTTTTATTCAACAAAAGATAAACAAATGGCTCAAGTGACAGTTTTTGGCCATCAACCACAACCTCATCGGTTTTCTTTACTTTCGATCCCAGTTCGCTAACTACTTTGCCATTCACCTTAACGCGGCCGGCACTTACGTACTTATCGGCATCACGGCGCGAACATAACCCGGAGTGAGCTATAAATTTATTAATTCTCATCTCCTCTTCGGCCTGTGGCTGTTGATCAGCCGTCGCCGGATTTTTCATCGATCCACGGGCACGTCCTGATTTTTCGCCACGTATATGGCCACCCCTGTTTTTCGGGCGTTTCGGCTTATCAGCAGA
>SKWF01000172.1 GCA_007129085.1 Balneolaceae bacterium
GACTGCCGAACGGAAACTGCCTCCACCAAATCATCCGGATTGCCTCCGCCCTCCTCGGTGTAGTGCCACAGTGTATCGGGAAATGTTACGGTATGCGCCGCCGTTATCAATACGGTTTTCCCGCCCCGGTTTGATAGGATCAGCGCCGAGCCCGCCTTCGATTCGTGATCCATCATCGTCTGTACAGACCGCTGCATCAGGTCTGCTTCCTCGAGTTCACGGCGGGTTGGAAGATCATCTAAACTGAATTGGTACGTTCGATATGCTACTGTGTTATGAACCCGTTTAACTGACTCTAAACCCTTTTTTACCTCACCCTTCAAAAAGTCAGAACCTGTTGCGCTCATATAACGAGATTCGGTACCGTGTTCAGGCCGTTCAGTTACAACCTGTTCACTACCGGAACATCCACTTAGCAATGCAGCACTAATACAGAATAGTAAAAATGAGGTGGCAAAATTTTTCATTGTGCAATATTCCCATTTTGAAGCAATAGCCATCACAAAATCTTTCTATTGTAAACTTTAATAATGGCAGAAAATTTTATTGGAACAACGTATTTTTAATTTAAGGTTAAGTAATCGTCCGATTCATTACCTTACAACAGTTTCACCCCTTAATTCGATCACTGCAAGGTCATTCATCATGCAAGATTCTACAGAACAAAAAGAGAGTTCATCACAAACGGTTTGGCATAATCTAACTACTGCTGAAGCTTTAGAAAATTTAGGGGTTTCTGAGAATGGTATTACAACAGAAGAGGCCCAAAAAAGGAAGGAGAAATATGGGCCAAACAAACTGCCGGATGCGGAGCCACCATCAGCCCTGAAACGTTTTTTACTCCAGTTTCATAATGTGTTGATCTACGTGTTGCTGGCAGCTGCGGCAATTACCGGTCTGCTGGAGCATTGGCTTGATACCGGAGTCATTTTGGGAGTTGTGGTTATCAATGCCATCATCGGGTTTGTGCAGGAAGGGAAAGCGGAAAAAGCACTCGAGGGAATCCGGAAGATGCTTTCGCTCGATGCCACTGTGACCCGAAACGGCCAACGCAGAAAAATTGATGCCGAAGAGCTGGTGCCGGGCGATATTGTTTTACTGAAATCGGGCGATAAAATTCCGGCTGATTTGCGCCTTCTTGATGTGCGAAGCCTGCGGATTGAGGAGTCGGCACTTACCGGTGAATCTGTAGCCGTAGAAAAACACACCTCAGTTGTCGATGAGAATTCTGTTCCCGGAGATCGGAAAAACATGGCTTTTTCCGGCACCTCGGTAGTCTACGGACGTGGTACCGGCGTTGTAGTTGAAACCGGATCACACACAGAACTCGGGAAAATTAACCGAATGATGAGTGATGTGGAGAAAATTACCACACCGCTTCTCCGTCAAATTGATGGATTCGGAAAATCCCTGTCTGTAGTAATTCTTGGCGTTACGGCACTCTTTTTTGCCGTCGGGTATTTCTTCCGTGACTATGAAATTGCCGAGCTTTTTATGGCGGTGATTAGTCTTGCCGTAGCAGCCATTCCCGAAGGGTTGCCTGCAATTATGACCATCACCCTGGCGATTGGCGTGCAGGCAATGGCTCGGCGGAATGCGATCATCAGGCGACTGCCATCGGTGGAAACGTTGGGGTCGGTGAATGTAATTTGCTCCGATAAAACCGGAACACTGACCCGTAACGAAATGACGGCGCGGGCGGTTATTACTGCCGAAGAGGAGTATGAAATTGAAGGTGCGGGGTATAAACCTGAGGGGAGCATCAAAAAAGATAGCCGGGAGATCGACCCGCAAAATGAAACGGTGTTTAAGAAATTAGTTGAAACCGTTTACGCCTGCAGTGATTCCGAAATCCACAAAGAAGAAGATGGCGAATGGAAGCTGGAGGGTGAACCGACCGAGGGGGCATTAATTACGCTGAGCTATAAAGCGGGATTTAAAGATTTTAAACCTACTCGGGTTGATCACATCCCGTTTGAATCGGCACATAAATACATGGCCACGTTAAACAGCCACGAGCAAGGACGTATTATTTATGTAAAAGGAGCACCGGAACAGCTCCTGAAACGCTCATCCACTCAATTAACCAACAGCAACGAAGCTGAACTGGACGAAAACTACTGGTCTGCCGAAAGTGAAAAACAGGCCAAGCAAGGCCGTCGACTGATGGGGGCCGCATTTAAAATTGTGGATGCAGATAAAGAGTCCATCAACAATGATGACATTGAGGACCTTACCTTTCTCGGGTTGATTGGAATCGTGGATCCACCCCGCCCCGAGGCGATTGAGGCGATAAAAACCTGTAAGAGTGCCGGCATTAAAGTAAAAATGATTACGGGAGATCACCTGCTTACGGCAAAAGCGATTGGGCTTGAACTCGGCATTGGAGATGGCGAAAAAGCGATCAGCGGAGCGGAGCTTGAGAACATGAGCGATGATGAACTCCGCAAAGCTGCCCTTGAGTACGATATTTTTGCACGAACCAGCCCCGAGCATAAACTGCGCTTGGTTAAAGCGCTGCAGGCGGAGAAGATGATCTGTGCCATGACCGGCGACGGCGTAAATGACGCTCCCGCACTAAAACGGGCTGACGTGGGAATCGCCATGGGAATAAAAGGAACCGAAGTGACAAAAGACTCCTCCGAAATGGTGCTGGCCGATGATAATTTTGCCTCTATCGCCAATGCCGTTGAAGAAGGGCGTACCATCTACGATAATCTTAAAAAAGCGATCCTTTTTATCATTCCCACAAACGGTGCCGAATCACTGGTCATTATGGCAGCTGTTTTAATGGGCTTGGTGCTGCCCATCACCCCGGTACAAATTCTGTGGGTAAATATGGTTACCGCAGTAACCTTGGCCCTGGCACTCTCGTTTGAGCCGACCGAACCGGGCGTAATGAAACGGCCGCCGCGCGATTCCCAATCCGCAATTTTGGGTGGATATCTGATTTGGCGAATCGCCTTCGTCTCTTTTTTAATTGGCGGATTAACCCTCGGGTTATACTACTGGCTGCGGCAAAACGGTTATGATGTAGCTACCGCCCGAACCATCGGTGTTAACACACTTGTTGCGGGTCAGCTTTTCTACCTCTTTAACTGTCGACGTATGCACACGGCCGCAATCGGGCGAGGATTTTTCAACAATCGAGCTGCTTTTTATGCTTCCGGCATCTTAATTATTCTGCAGCTAATTTTTACCTACGCTCCGTTTATGAATACGCTGTTTGGCACAAGTCCACACGATATCAGCTACTGGATCTACCCCGTCATCGGTGGAGCTGCTGTATTTACGATTGTTGAGATAGAAAAACAGCTTCTCGGAAAACGACGGAAACACAGCCCCGAAAAAACCTCCCCGTAATTGCCCATTATAAATATTCAATCTCTTGGGTTATTTTCTGAGCGTTGTCTGCATTTTCAGAGTCATTAACCATAACATATTCACTCAATGAAAAAGCTATCCCTACCCATCACGCTGCTGTTTATTTTCGCACTATTCGCATCCCCGGCAATCAGCCAGGATGCGGATGCCGACCGAATAGAAAAATTCGTTCATCAACCCGAAGTGGAGTTCGACATCTATTTCCTCGCCTCCGATGAATTTTTGGGTCGCGACACCGGCACGCAAGAGCTCAAAATTGCCTCCCGATATATTGCAACTACTTTTCAAACCAACGGTGTTCAAAAACCCGACGGTTATGATTCCTATTTCCAAGAAGTGCCGTTTTTACGACTTCCGGTACCGCAATCCGCAGAGTTTCGGGTTGATGAACGCACCTTTACACTCGGCAATGATCTGCTTACACTCAGCCCCGTCAGAGGAGAGTTTAGCGCTGAAATTATTAAGCTCGAATACGCCTCTGAGGAGGAAATTGCCGAGCAAGATGTAGAAGGGAAATTTGTGGTGGCGGAATTTGGACTCCCAAATGTGCGGTCTCCCCAACAGGCGTACGGGCTATCATCAGAAAAACGCCAATGGGTACAGGAAGCCGGAGGCCTTGGCTTGATTGAGCTCTACACAAGTCCACAAATTCCTTGGCCGATGATTACCAATTTTCTGGGAGGAGAGCGGATCGAAGTTGATTCAAACGGTGAACAACGTGAACAGATCCCACACTTCTGGATGAATGCGGTGGATGGAGAGAAAAAAGATCTTATCTCGCAGCAAGATGGCGAAACTGCAGAGCTTTCGATTGAGGGAGATGAGCCTGAAGAGTTCAACAGCCGAAACGTTATTGGCGTGGTAGAAGGAACCGATCCTGATTTGAAAAATGAATATATTCTGCTCAGTGCCCATTACGATCATATCGGGCTCACTGATGGTGCAGAACCACCATTTTCCGGTGATGAAATTCATAACGGTGCCCGTGATAATGCTGTAGGAACGTCAGGTATTATGTTTGCCGCCCGATACTTTGCAGAAAATCCTCCAAAACGATCTGTTATTTTTGCCGGGTGGACGGCTGAGGAGCAGGGCCTTCTCGGGAGTGCCTATTTTGCTGAAAATCCCATGATTCCACTCGAAGAGATTGTTTATAACCTGAATATTGATGGCGCCGGCTATAACGACACCACAAAAGTGACCGTTATCGGGCTGGGCCGCACAGAAGCAGATGATGATCTGAAAGCTGCGGCTTCCGCTTTTGGGCTCGAAGCCATTGGCGATCCGGTTCCCGAACAGAACCTGTTTGATCGCTCCGATAATGTAAACTTTGCACGAAACGGCATTCCGGCACCCACCTACAGTTTGGGAATCACCGATTTTGATGATGAAATCAACAAATATTACCATCAGCCCGCCGATGAGCCCGACACCATCAACTACTCGTACATTACACAGTATATTCGTTCGTACCTATTTGCGGCCGAAGCGATCGCCAACCGCGATGTAGCGCCATTTTGGATCGAGGGCGATGTGTACGAAGATGCCGGAAAAGAGCTTTACGGCAGAGATTAATCAACCCGAAAAGGAACAGGGTTCCAGCTAATACCGGTTTGATGATTATCACTCCCAAATTTCGTATCCTTAGCGCTTCTTTGTAACTAACTTTTTCCAATGTTTTCTGATTCTGAGATTCAAAAATTCCGATCCCTAAAAACGCCGTTTTATTATTATGATATGGGGCTTCTCCAGGAGACGCTCGATGAGGTGAAAACCCACGGCCTGTCGAAGGGATATCATGTTCATTACGCCATTAAAGCGAATTTTAATTTCGAAATTCTGGAGCTTATTAAAGAGGCCGGGCTCGGAATTGATTGCGTGAGTGGTAAGGAGATTGAGCGCGCTCTGGAAGCGGGGTTTGATCCGGAGCAGATCGCCTTTGCTGGTGTAGGGAAAACGGACGATGAGATTAAAACCGGGTTAGATGCAGATATCTTCTCTTTTAACTGTGAATCCCTGCAGGAGATCGAGGTATTAAACTCCCTTGCAGCCGAAACCGGGAAAGTTGCCAACGTTTCTGTTCGGCTGAACCCAAATGTGGAGGCAAAAACCCACAAATATATCACCACCGGGCTAACGGAGAATAAATTTGGGGTCAATCCGGAAAATTTACCTGAGCTTTTTATAAAACTTCCGGACTATAAGTATATCAATCTAACAGGAATTCATTTTCATATCGGGTCGCAAATTCGGGATCTGCAGCCGTATATCGATCTTTGCAAAAAGGTGAATATGATTCAGGATATGTTTGAGAGAAACGAGATTTACCTGACCCATGTAAATGTAGGCGGCGGATATGGAGTAAATTATGAAGATCCCGACGGGGAGCCGATTCCCGATTTTGAATCGTTTTTTAACGTCTTTGATGAACATCTGAAGTTGCGGGATAATCAGCAGGTCCATTTTGAGCTTGGCCGAAGCATCGTAGGGCAATCCGGCAATTTGATTTCAAAAGTGCTTTTTATCAAAGAGGGAATAACCACAAACTTTGCAATTATTGATGCGGGAATGACGGAGCTTATTCGACCCGCTCTTTACCAGGCGTCTCACCATGTAGATGTACTTACCAGCACCAAGCCTGAGAAAACCTATGATGTTGTGGGGCCGATTTGCGAATCATCTGATACGTTTCGAAACGGAATTTCCCTTCCCGAAATAGAGCGGGGCGATCTGGTGGCGATCCGAACTTCAGGAGCCTACGGCGAGGTAATGAGCAGCGGATTTAACCTGCGCGAAAAAGTACCCGCCTACTATTCCGATGAGATTTAGTGGGGCACAACTCTTAAAAGTTTAGGTAGTTGTCCAAAAAGAGTGTCACGCCGCACTTAATGCGCTCATTTTTTGAACGCGCAGCGAAATCTCCAAGCCTTAACGTAGGCAGGAGATGCCGGATCAAAGTCCGGCATGACAGAACTGATGATAAAAGTCTTTTTTCACGTCCTTTTTTGGACAACATCATCTAGCTTTTTAATCAATATCAGAATAGAATCCAGCTTTTTACGATGTTGATTAACGCTCTATTTGTTACATTACGTTTTTAACTCCGGCAATCCTTTGTACCCATGGCAAAACGAATTTATTCAGAAGAAGAGGTTGAAAAACTTATTCGGCGAGCTGTTCAGCTTGAGGCGGAAAAATCGTCGGGCAGTCGTTCTTCCGGCAAAGGACTCACCATACAAGAACTGGAAGAGATCGCATCGGAAACCGGTATCAATCCAAAATCGATTCAACAAGCGGCCGATGAGCTTGAAACCGGGCCACTAACATCAGACAAACCGGAATCGACAACGGTTAGCCGTAACGAAATTGTTTGCGAGCAGTGGGTTGACGCCATCCCCAGTGACCAGGTTATTGATGATTTAATTACGGAGCTGAACCACCGATTTGGCACGTCGGAAGATGACGGCAACTGGTGGGATAAACTTTGGGATGATTACAGCGGAAGGGCAAAAGTTAAGCGATCTTCGCGAAGTATCGACTGGAGCTACACCGACGAGATGGAGATGTACACCACCCGGGTGTTAATGCAAAAGCGGGGAGATAAATTTCGAATTCGCGTAAGTAAACGTCAGGGGTGGAATATGTCCTGGCATACAGGCGGCGGGTTTTCACTGCTGGGAGGATACCTGACGGTTGTTTTTCTACTTGCGGGCGGCATCATTGGGCTTACCGTTTTCAATAATGTTCTAATGGGGCTTCTATCCGGAATTGGTTTCTCGGCCTTGGCTATTCCCGCCACAAATTATTACAGAAGACAAAAGCTTGACAAGCATAAAAATGAGGTGGCCGAGATTGGCGAGGCTCTCGCTTTTCAGGCGCGTCAAATGGTGCGGGAGACGGGATCAAAAACCAAACAGAAATCTTCCCAAACATCTGATACGAAAATTATTGAGATTGAGGATTCCGAGGAAGAATCGACGGATGAAAAAACATCCGGAAACGATCTTCGAAATATGTTGAGAGAAGATTAATTGCGCGATATTCAGTACTGTTCACAAATAAAAAAGGCGAGATCAACTCTCGCCTTTTAGAAGATGTTTTGACTAATTCAGAATCGGAACAGATTCAAGAAGCAGGAGATCCCGCATCGGTGTGCGGGATGACAGAATTAATACTTACAGCTTCGACCAAATCAACGGGCAAGATGCCCGTTCTAGATTATCCTCAGCGTCATTGCGCCGCTGCGGTTCATCTAATTCAGAATCAGTCAAAATCCGTAATTCGAACTTCAGAAGGCTCGCGCTCTTCACGTAATCGCTCAGACACTTCTTCCGCTCCGCGAAGCACTCTAAGCATATTCAGGCCCGCAATTTTCTCGAGCTCCTCTTCCGTATATCCGCGTCGCAGTAGTTCTGCAAACAGATCAGGGTAGGTAGTTACATCTTCCAGGCCAAGCGGCAGCGTTGGAATTCCGTCATAATCACCACCAATTCCAATGTACTCAACGCCAATTTGGTCGCGGATATGATCGATATGATCAGCCACCTGCTCCAGGGTAGATTTCGGCGCCTCATTTTCGGCGTCCCACTCTCTCATTTTTTCTGATACTACATCCGGCTTACCGGGGTTCAGATACTCTACTTTTGAGCGATATGCATTTCTTTCTGCAAAATGCTTACGACGCTCTTCGGATGTAAATGTCTCCACAAATGTCACCATCACAACACCATCTTTTTCAGGAATCAATTGCAGTACATCATCCGGCACGTTTCTGGGGTGGCCGGAAATTGCTCTTGCATTAGAGTGAGAAAACATCACCGGTGCTTCCGACACGCGAATGGCATCTTTCATGGTGGCTGCCGTTACGTGAGACAGATCCACCATCATGCCCAGACGGTTCATTTCACGAATTACCTCTTCACCAAATTCATTGAGTCCATCGTGCTGCGGGTCATCCCCGGCGGCATCAGCCCAATCCAGCGTACGGCCGTGGGTAATGGTCATGTATCGAGCTCCCAGATCGTAAAACATCCGGAGTACAGGCAGGGAGTTGGCTATAGAATGTCCGCCCTCCATAC
>SKWF01000246.1 GCA_007129085.1 Balneolaceae bacterium
TGCTCGGTAACGATTTGTAAACCGTTAGGTAATACCGTCTTGTTGATAAAATCTACTTCTTTAGTTTCTGCCATAAATCGAACAATCGTAAATTATTTATAAATACCGGCAGATTTACATTCTTGCCGGTTATACCTGTTACAAACAAAAATAGCGCCTGTAAAAACAGACGCTATTTTAGATTAATTACTTAATCAGAAGATTACTCTTCGTCAGGGTTAGGTAACAGAGCCTTCCGGGAAAGTCTTAGCTTTCCGCCGTGCTCTACCTTCAGAAGTTTTACATCAACTTCATCGCCAACTGACAAAACATCTTCTACACTTTTTACGTGTGAGTGGTTCAGCTCAGAAATATGGAGTAGTCCCTCTTTTCCGGGAACAATCTCTACAAAAGCTCCATACTCTTTAATTGCCTTCACTGTTCCGTGATATGTGCCGCCTTCGTCGAGTTGACCAGCAACGGCTTGAACACGTTTTTTCGCAGCTTCAGCTTTATCCAAGCTATCTGCGGAAATCGTAATTTGTCCTTTTCCTTCATCATCTTCTTCGATCCAGATTTCGGTGTCTGTCTCTTTTTGAAGCGTTTGAATTACTTTTCCACCCGGGCCAATCACTGCGCCAATGCTGTCGCCGTCAATTGTCATTCGAACAAATTGCGGGGCATGCTCAGAAATATTTTCACGCTTCTCAGAGATGGTTTTCGACATCTCTTCAAGAATATGAAGTCGGCCGCCGTGTGCCTGCTCCAGTGCTTCTTCAAGAATTTCAAAGCTTATACCCTGAACTTTCATGTCCATTTGGGTAGCTGTGATTCCATCAGCAGTTCCGGCTGTTTTAAAGTCCATGTCGCCCATGAAATCCTCTTCACCCTGAATATCAGAAAGCACAACGGTGTTATCGTCGCCGACAATCATACCCATGGCAATACCTGCTACAGGCTTAGACAGTGGAACACCAGCGTCCATAAGTGCCATTGAACCACCGCAAACAGAAGCCATGGATGATGATCCATTTGATTCTGTAATATCAGAACGTACACGAATTACGTATGCAAAGTCGTCGTAATCGGGCAGGATATTTTTAAACGATCTTTCAGCAAGGTGTCCGTGACCAATTTCACGACGTCCCGGTCCACGTAAGAACCCGGCCTCTCCCACACAGTAAGGAGGGAAGTTGTAGTGTAGAAAAAATGTCTTCTCCTCTTCATGGAAAAGTGTATCCACACTTTGAGCATCTCGTTTGGTACCAAGTGCTACAGAAACGAGTGCTTGGGTTTCACCGCGCGAGAAAATTGCGGAACCGTGGCTTCTTGGCAGATATCCTACCTGTGTCCAGATATCGCGGATATCTTCAGGAGCACGGCCATCAATTCGTTTTCTGTTTTCAAGAATATTATTGCGGAGTGCTTCTTTTACCAGGTCACCGAAAATGGAAGAAATCTCATCGCCAGCTTCTTCAAACTCTTCTTCCGCGGTGATAGCTTCTTTAATTTCAGTTTTCAGCTCGTTGGTTTTCTCATTGAATTCTTCTTTACCTAAGCCGATTCCAACGATTTCGTCAAGCTTGTCACCAACATGCTCTTTAACTTTATCTTCAAGAGTAACATTTGGTTCCGGTGGAGTAAACTCACGTTTTTCAACACCAAACTCTTCCCGAAGTTCTTCCTGGAATTCACAGAGCTTAATAATCGCTTTATGGCCCTCTTTTACAGCCTCAAGCATCTCTTTTTCGCTGATCTCATCCATCTCTCCTTCGATCATAATCACGCTTTTTGCAGTACCTGCAACAATCAGGTCCATGTCGCTCTTTTCAAGCTCATCGATCGTTGGGTTGATGATATGCTCGCCATCAATACGACCAACTTTAACCTGAGACATTGGACCGTCAAACGGAATATCAGAAATATGAGTAGCAGCAGATGCTCCAAACGCACCTAATACATCAGCCTGGTGCTGACTATCAGATGAATAAACCTGGCAAATATATTGTGTTTCGTTTACATATCCTTTTGGATAGAGAGGACGTAAACTTCTATCAATCAAACGGCTGGATAGAGTCTCGCCATCAGATGGACGGCCTTCTCTTTTCATAAATCCGCCGGGAAACTTACCTGCGGCTGTGAAGCTTTCTCGCAAATCAACTACCATCGGGAAAAAATCTTGCCCGGGTTTAGGCTTTTTAGCACTAACTACAGTACAAAGTACCATGGTATCACCCATTCGTACCATTACTGCACCATCAGCAAGTTTGGCCAATCGGCCTGTTTCTACAGAAATTGTTTTTCCGGGAGCAAACTCTATGCTCTTAAAGTTTTCTTTCATTTTCTTCTTTCTTATTCATTAATCGATTTACAACTATTCTGTATCTGTTCGGTAATAACGATGGAGAGAATAGCCAAAACACCACCATTTATAGACTATATAAAAAAAGGCACGTAAATTATACGTGCCTTTTGGAAAAGCTTACTTTCTAATACCAAGCTCTTTAATCAGCTCTCGATACTTAACAATATCGTTATCTCTATAGTAATCGAGCAATCTTCGTCTTTTACCAACCATTTGCAAAAGCCCTCTTCGAGAAGAGTGGTCTTGATGATTCTCTTTTAAATGTTGGGTAAGATGATTAATGCGTTCTGTCAATAGCGCAATTTGTGCTTCTGTTGACCCGGTGTTCTCTTCAGAACCACCAAACTTTGTAATTACTTCTTCTACTTTTTCTTTGCTTATACTCATTTCAACAATTGTAAATGTTCTACTTATTAATAGCTTATGAAAATAAGCTTAATTACGTTGTTTTGCAATATTAGGAGAACTCTTATCTAAAATTTCTTTAGCCGTTAGTTCATCCTTATCAAGTTGTTTTTTGAGGCTTTCTATGCCATCAAATGATTTTTCATCTCTAATTCTGTCAACAAACTGTACTTGAATGTCTTTTCCATATATATCCTTTGAGAATGAAAACAGGTGTACCTCCATCGTTTCTTTCTCGCCATCAAAAGTTGGGCGTTGTCCTATATTCATCATTCCACCAAAATATTCACCTTCAACACGTGTCCATACGGCATAAACGCCTCTTTTTGGTATCACTTTGTTAGGAGTTTTTGTCTGCAAATTAGCGGTTGGATATCCGATCTTTTCTCCCCTTTTATCACCATGTATTACTGTGCCATTGAGAAGATAATGTCTTTCAAGAAATGTGCTTGCCAATGCTACATCTCCATCTTTTTGTAATGCATTTCTAATCGCGGTGCTGCTTACTGTTTTATGGCCTACTTCCTGTTTGGAAACTACATGCGTATCGAAGCCGAATTTACTACCCAGTTTTTTAACGGTATCGATCGTACCCTCTCTGTCTTTACCAAAATGATGATCGTACCCGATCACAAATTCTTTCACTCCAATTTTCTGCCAAATCACATCTTCAACAAATTCTTCTGATGTAAGTAGTGAAAAGTCCCTGTCAAAAGGGATTACAATCATCAAATCAACTCCCAAATCCGATAGCAATTCTGAACGTTCTTCGAGAGTACTTAGCAGTTTTATACCGGATGACCCCGGGTTGATGATATCTCTCGGGTGTGGATCGAATGTAACGATCGTGCTACGAGCATTTCGCTCTTCGGCTTTTTTCAGAACTCGATTAACCAACACTTTATGGCCTGCATGAACGCCATCAAACGTACCTACAGAGAGCACGGTATTCTCAAATCGATTTACATCATTTAAAAAAGCTAAATCACCCATTTTTACTCCTTTCTTAATTCATCAAATTTTGATGGTATTACTGCATCATCTACAGAAAATTCTCCGGTTTTTGTACGCCTCAATTCCGTTAAATGTGCTCGGCTATCCAAAGTTATTCCCAAATCATGAGCAAAAGATCTAATATAGGTCCCCTTACCACAACGTATCTTTACAGTACAATACGGCATATCAAAAGATAGAATTTCTGTGCTATGTATAGTTATTTGTCTGGGTGGAAGTTCAAGTGTTTCTCCCCTGCGGGCTTTTTTGTATAGTCGCTCACCCCTTACCTGTATAGCTGAGTAAATAGGAGGAACCTGTTCAATGGTGCCTGAAAATTCATTTTCTATAACCTCTTTAACATGCTCCAATTCAATGTGCTCCCAAGGTTTTGTTTGATCCGCATCGAGAGCGGCATCATAGCTTGGAGTAGATTCCCCAAACTTAATGGTGGCAACGTATTCTTTAAATTGATCTTGAATCTGAGAGATAGATTTCGTGGCTTTGCCAGAACAGAGTATTAATAAGCCCGTTGCCAGTGGATCGAGAGTACCCGCATGACCTACTTTTTTTATACCTATTCGATTTCGCACATAGCGAACAACATCAAAGCTGGACCATTCCAGAGGCTTATCGAGCAGCATAACTGCCCCTGACTGAAAAAAGTCTTTAGAAAAGGTAAAGTCCGATTCTTTATGAACAACGGGAAGTTCCGACAGCGGTATGGCTTTTTTCGCCATAAAGTCTATTTATCGTCGTTTTTGTCGCTTCTCTGTTCTCTTGCCTTTTTGAAAAGCTGTTCCATACGGTTCACATATTCTGAGGTGTCATCCTCAAAAAACAGAAGTTCAGGAATTCGGCGTACCTGATTTTTTATTTTTGATGCAAGTTCATAACGAATCTCATCTTGATGCTCATCAATATGCTGGTAAATAGTTTTGGGATCACGATCTTGGGTAAATACACTAAGATAAACCTTTGCAATAGTTAAATCCTCGGTAATTCGCACCTGTGTTACGGTGATGAATGTACCACTGGGTTGATAACCTCTCTGCAAAATCTGTCCCAGGTCTTTCTGGATTACAGAACCAAGTCTTTCAGTACGAATACTCATAAAACTTCCTATTGGGCATCTTCGAGTTTACGTTTCTCTTCAACAACGGCGTAACTTTCAAATTCGTCGCCAACTTTAATATCGTTGAAGTTCACAATGCTGATACCACACTCATATCCGGACTTCACCTCTTTTACATCATCTTTAAATCGTTTCAGGGAATCAACTTCACCATCCCAGATAACCACTCCATCGCGAATAATCCGGATGGGGTTGTTTCTGTTAATCGTTCCTTCAGTAACAAAGCACCCGGCAATTGTTCCCACTTTAGAGACTTTAAATATCTCTCGAACGGTAACCATACCTTTAATTTCTTCAGAAATTTCAGGGCTCAACATACCTTCAAGAGCATCGTGAACTTCATCTACAGCATCATAAATTACACTAAAGAGTCGTACATCAATACTCTCTGCTTCTGCAAGCTTACGGGCACTGGCACTTGGACGAACCTGGAACCCGATAATAATTGCGTCAGAAGCAGATGCTAATAGAACATCCGATTCGGTTATTGCACCTGATCCTGTATGAATGATATTTACTGAAACCTCTTCAGTTCCCAATTTCTGCAGGGCTCCGGAAAGTGCCTCAATAGAACCATCAACATCCGCTTTGATAATAATATTCAACTCGGAAACTTCTCCAAGTGCCATTCTTCTGGAGAGATCATCGAGTGTAAGATGCTTAACTCTTCGAAGCGACTGTTCGCGGCGAATCTGATGCCTTTGATTAGCAATGTCTTTTGCGGTTTTCTCATCTTTAGGAACAACTAGTCTGTCACCGGCCTGTGGTGTTTCATCAAAACCGGTAAGCTGTAGTGGTTTAGAAGGCCCGGCCTCATCTAGGCGCTCACCTTTCTCGTTCTCCATAGCACGTACACGACCAAAACATGGCCCTGCCACAAATGGATCACCCACTTTTAGAGTACCTTTCTGAATAAGTATATTCGCAACCGTACCCTTTCCTTTATCTACACGAGATTCAAGAACAACTCCTTGAGCAAGACGATTAGGGTTCGCTTTTAATTCCATCAATTCAGACTCAATGAGAACTTTTTCAAGCAACTCATCAATTCCATCGCCCGTCTCGGCAGAAACTTCAGCTACCTGATTGTTACCACCATACTCTTCAACAATTACATCATGCTCAGATAATTGCTGCTTAATCTTATTAGGATCAGCACCGGGCTTATCCATTTTGTTAATAGCTACAATAATTGGTGTACCTGCTGCTTTGGCGTGATTAATCGCCTCAATTGTTTGCGGCATCACAGCATCATCAGCTGCAATTACAAGAATTACAATGTCCGTTGCCTGTGCACCACGACTTCTCATAGCAGTAAAAGCCTCATGACCGGGTGTATCCAGGAACGTAATTTTCTTTCCGGAATCAGTTACTACCTCATAAGCACCAACGTGCTGGGTAATACCACCAGCCTCTCCGGCTGCAACTTTCGCTTTTCGAATATAATCTAGTAGTGAAGTTTTACCGTGATCAACGTGTCCCATTACTGTAATAATTGGGGATCGAGGTTCCAGATCTTCAGGATCATCTTCCTCTTCTTCTATAACCTCTTCAATCACTTCATCGGCATCAACAAAGTTCACATCGTAGCCAAATTCATCAGCTACCAGTTCAATTGTGGAGGCATCGAGCCGCTGATTAATGGATACCATCATACCGATGCTCATACACGTTGTAATAACATCGTTTGGTTTCACTTCTAACAGATCAGCAAGATCACTTACCGTAATAAATTCTGTTACATCAAGAACTTCATTTTCAAGTTCTTGCATCTCTTCTTGTAGAAGTTCTTCCTCTTCACGTTCTTCTCTTCGCTGTCTTCTACGCTTCTGGCGCTTACTGCCCACAGAAGATGACTCTTGCATCCTCTGCATGGTTTCACGCATTTTCTTTTCAACATCCTCTTCGTCAACTTTGCTACGACGAGACTTTTTCTTTTTAGATTTCTTGTTAGAAGATTTCGATTCCTTTTTACTCTTCTTCTTTCCACCACGTGAAGAATCGGAATCATCGTCCTTACGATCTTTTCTTCGTTTACGCTTTTTCTTCGGTTTTTCTGATGTAAAGCTAACTTTACCTACAACCTTGGTACCTTTTAATCTACCGGCAGAACCTCTGATGATTTTTCCATCCTCATCTTCATCGTCTTCTTCAACATCTGATTTATCCTCATCCTCGGATTCTTCAGCCTCAGTTTTTTCATCTTCGGCTTTCTTTTTATCCTCTTCCTCTTCTTTTTTCTGTTTTTCCTCAGCCTCTTCAGCTTCCTTAGCTTCAACTTTTTCTTCAGCCTCAGCTTTTTCTTTTTCTTCTTTAGCTCTAGCTTCTTCAGCCTTAGCTTTTTCAGCTTCAGCTTTTTCTTTTACCTTTTTCTCTTCAGCTAATTTTTTCTCTTCTTCCTCTTTCTTTCGTTTTGCCTCAGCCTCTTTAGCCGCCTTCTTCTCTGCAGCCTCTTTTTCTTCCTGTTTCTTTACCTCTTCGGGATCTAAAGGCTCAAGAGTTGGCTCCGGAGATTCTGACTTCGGTTTTACATCTTTCTTGACTTCCTCTTTCTTAGACTCTTCTTCATCTTCCGGCTCGAGGTCATCAATAGGCTCAAGATTATCTATCGAAACGCTCTCGTTCCGCTTCGACATAATTTGATTACGCCGATTTTCATATTCCTCTTTAGCCCTCGCATGTTCCTTGCTTTTCACTTTATCATCACCATACACCCCACTTAACACCTCATACATCTCAGGCGTAATCTTAGAATTGGGGCGGTTTGCAATATCAAAATCGTGCTCACCCAACGTATCTACAATAGATTGAGTAGCAACATTAAATTCTGATGCAACTTTAAAGAGTTTTTTTGGTTTGCTATCGGACATAAAAAGGTTTATCGGTTAAATCAGTTCTCAACTACGCCTATGTATAAAAGGTACGACCAATCTTATTCGTCCTCAAATTCATAAGCGATGATATCAATAATTTTTTCGGCTTCTTCTTTATCAATTTTGCCTTCTGTTCGTCGAACAATCTCATCTTCGTCCAGCTCTAATACAGCGCGTGCACTATCGCAGCCTATATCATTCAGAGTTTGAATAGTTTCTGCGCCAAAGTCGATTTCAAATTCAGCCAAATCAATATCGTCTTCTTCCTCAACTTCACGGAATACATCAATTTCGCATTCTGTCAGTTTTGATGCCAGCCGTATGTTCACGCCACCTTTACCGATGGCTTTTGAAACTTCATCTGCCGGAACAAGAACATTGGCATGTTGGCCACCGTCCGTCAGTTCAACTTTCAATACGTTAGCGGGCTGCAGAGCTCGCTTTATAAATTCAAATTTATCATCTGTGTAATTGATGACATCAATATTCTCATTTTGGAGCTCACGAACTACAGCATGGATTCGAATTCCCTTCATACCTACACATGCCCCAACAGGGTCTACCCGTTCATCGTGCGATTGTACCGCAACTTTTGAACGATCACCGGGTTCACGGGCTATTCGCACCAGATCAATAATTCCATCAAA
>SKWF01000130.1 GCA_007129085.1 Balneolaceae bacterium
ACGGCTCCCACGTAATGCCGCTGTATCAAACCTCAACATTTGGATTTAAAAATGCGGAGGCCGGCAGAAAATTCTTTGCCGGTGAAGAAGGTGGCGCCTCCCATGGCTATTCACGACTTGGAAACCCTACGGTTCAACGGGTAGAAGAGACATTTTCCCAACTTGAAACGTTTGACTCTGAGTTTGAAGCAGAAACACTGTTGTTTGGTTCCGGAATGGCTGCCATGACCACAACCTTGATGGCTGTTGGAGCCGGCCGCAGAATTCTTGCTCAAGAGGTGCTTTATGGATGCACATCCCAGTTTTTACAGGAAGATGCCGAAAGTTTAAACATCTCCGTTACACATGTTGATCCAAACGATCTGCTCGCCGTAGAACAAGCGCTTGAAACTTATCCGGATATCGAGATGATCTACCTGGAGAGTGTAGCGAATCCAACCATGCGCGTTAACGATCTGCAGGCAATAAGCAGAATGGCTAAAAATCATGGGGCAATTGTAATGGTTGATAACACGTTTGCCACGCCATACCATCTGCGGCCTCTTAAACATGGAGCAGATATCGTCGCCTACTCCACCACCAAATATCTGAGTGGCCACGGAACCGTTGTTGGAGGATCGATTACGGCAAAAGAGGGGATTTTTGATGAGTACCACCTCCCAACATTTAGAAAAAATATGGGTGGAATTGCCGGCCCTTTTGATGCATGGCTTACCCTGATGGGAATTAAAACTTTTCCCCTTCGGATGAAAAAGCACAACGAAAATGCTGTGGATGTTGCTCGATTTCTGAATGAGCACCCGGCCGTAGAAAAAGTGTGGTATCCCGGTCTGCCTTCACATTCCGATCACCAAATTGCCACTGAACTGCTCGAAAATGGATATGGAGGTGTTTTATCCTTTGAGCTTAAGGGTGGCTATGATGCCGGCGTGAAGATGATGGACAGCGTTGAATTTTGCACGCTTGCTGTCAGTCTTGGCACTATTGATACACTAATTCAACACCCGGCCTCGATGACTCACTCCGTTGTAAAACCGGAAGTTCGACTAAAAACGGGAATTACCGATGGGTTGATTCGTCTCTCGGTCGGCACCGAAAATGTAAGCGACATTATTGAAGATCTTGAGCAGGCGATGAATTAACTTCTCCTTATGTGATGACTATGATAGTCATCGCGGACGGAGCGACAGCGTAGATCCGCGATCTCCTTCTTTTGCTATGGTTTCTGCTTGAATCAACGCTCATTGCTTTTCACAAAGTTGGGAGACCCCGCATCTTCGCTTCGCTGCGTGCGGGGTGACGTATTTTTACCATTCATTAGCCTACACCAGACATCCCATGTTTCGAAAACATGGGATGTCTCTACTCAGTGAATTGCTCAAACAAGCTCATCCACCGTTTCTCGCACAACATCTTCCCGAATACCACCATGGGAGGCGTGCCAAAATAAGTTTCCGTTATTCAGTAGAATCAGCTGAGGGGATTGATGAATTACATCGCTTTTTTTTGCCAGGTATTGCGAGAGTGAGCGGTTCTCGATAACATCTACAAAATGGAAAGACACATCCGGAGAGTAATCATCAATAATTGCTTCTACAGCAGTTTTTGTAAAGACACAAACCCCACAGGAAAAGCTGTGCTTATATACCAAATTAATACCGCTGTCGGCCTTGAAAAGGTCATTTATATCTTGTTCTGAATCAGGAAAACTCCACCGATCATCTAGCTCACGGCCACCACTCATAATTCCTCGAATTCCGTCAAAAAATCCCATTTTAATCTCCCATACAGATTCCAATATCCCGCGCAGTTTGGATAGTATCTCCATCCAGCGGAACAAGTTTCATTTTGCCTGCCACATCCGATATTGGAATGCGTTCTATTCGATTATCCCTGAGCACAATCAGTTTATTCAAATTTCCTTCCGCTATTGCACGAACGGCTTCTGCTCCAAATCGCAAAGAAATTAGTCTGTCGTACGTAGTTGGGGTTCCTCCCCTCTGCAGATGACCGAGTACAATTGACCGGGACTCTTTTCCGGTACGTTCACTAAGTATTTCTGCGATATATTCATCCGCTCCGCCAAGCTGTTCGGCCTGACCCACCGTTTTTCCTTTAACGAATCGAGAGCCGCCTTTTTCAACAGCTCCTTCCGCCAAAACGATAATGGTATAGTTTCTTCCCCGCGCTTCGCGTTCCTCTATTTTTTCAACAATTGAATCGATAGTGTATTCCACTTCCGGAATTAGAATAACATCCGCAGAGGCCGATAACCCCGAATGAAGAGCTATCCAGCCGGCATAACGCCCCATCACTTCTACCACCATAATACGCTGGTGTGATTCGGCCGTGGTTGTCAATTTATCAATTGCTTCGGTGGCAGTTGTCACAGCAGTATCAAATCCGAGGGTTACATCACATCCCCAAATATCGTTATCAATTGTTTTTGGGATCCCGACTATATCAATCCCCTTTTTGGTCAATTTATCAGCAATTGCCATTGAGCCGTCTCCACCGATGGCAATTAACGCGTCAACGCCGTGTGACTGAAACACATCAACAGCTTCATCTGAACGATCCTCCAGGTCCCAGCTGCCGTCCTCTTTTTGATACGGCATTCCAAATGGGTTACCTCGATTTGCCGTTCCCAAAATGGTGCCACCCTGCATGGTTATGCCCCGCACAGTATCCCTCGTGAGTTGAATAAACGGCTCATCAGAATAGAGAGAGCCGTACCCGTTTTTAATTCCAACAACTTCCCACCCTCGATGCAGTGCAGCTAGGGTTGCCGCACGTATCGCTGCATTCAGGCCGGGAGCATCACCGCCCCCGGTATTGATTGCTATTTTCAAACTGATGCCCGTTTTTGAAGTTCATGACCTTCAAGTGCAACAGCCTCTTTTAAAAGCTTCATACCAAGGCCTTCACGAATTATTTCGGGTTGATCACTTGTCAGATCAAGAATGGTTGTTTCATCTGTAGATAGCGGATGCTGATCATCAACTACAATATCAACCAGCTTATCAAATCGGCTTAAATACATTTCTTTGTCACTACTATCGGGACTGCCATACTCAACATCAGGCAATTTTGCAGTAATCGCCATGATTGGACGACCTAAATCCTCAATAGTCTCCAGGCAAATTGGGTAATTTGGCACGCGAATTCCCACCGTTCGTTTTTTAGGGTGGGTAAGCAGACGCGGCACCTCTCGCGTGGCCGGCAAAATGAATGTATATGGACCCGGAATAAGCCGCTTAATCAGTTTAAAATTCTCATCCGTAAGATTGGCAAACGTTGATACATGCTCCAGGCTATGGCACATCACCGAAAGGTGATCTTTTTTCCCCATCTGGCGTATTTTTCGAATTCTATCCATCCCCTTTTTATTCTGATAATCACACACCAGCGCGTACTGGCTATCTGTGGGGATCATCAAAACACCTTCATCAAGCAATTTATCTACAAGCTCAAAAATCTGTTTTTTCTTCGGCGATTCGGGATGGATTTTAATTCGTTCAGACATGATCATTCCTCTTTGTTTATTTGATATAGCTTAAAGCTTCACTCAGTACTAATTTAGAAAATCTCCATGAACTTTTTGCGAAGCTGATTAGTATTAATAACATTCATTTATACCTTTGTCAACGATTCGTTCTTAACTTCTGTTAATTTATTATCTAACAGCAACTTATAACCAACATTATTTATCATGAAAACTGACATTAAAGCGTGGTGGCTAGGCCACTCGGCATTTCGTATTGAATCGCAATCAGGAAAAGTAATTTATATCGATCCATTTTTGTCCGGAAACCCTTCAACTCCGGATGATCAAAAATCTCCTGATGATGTCGATTATATTCTGCTTACACACGGACATGAAGATCATGTGGGAGATACACTTGATATTGCCGAAAAAACCGGATGCACGGTTGTGGCACAGGTTGAACTTTCACAACTGTTGAAAAAGCATGGACTGAAAGAAGATCAGCGTATTGAGTTTAACAAGGGTGGTACCGTTGCATTTGACGATTTTTCCGTAACGCTGGTAGATGCGAAACACAGTTCATCATTCCAGGGAGAGTACGCAGGTGAAGCAGCAGGGTTGGTTCTCTCTTTTGAAGATGATATCTGTTTCTACCACCTGGGCGACACAAGCTTATTTAGCGACCTCGAACTTTACGGGGTGATGTATCAGCCTCATGTTGTTGCTGTGCCTATGGGAGATCATTACACAATGGGACCACAGGAAGCGGCCATGGCCTGCGAAATGATTGGAGCGGAACTTGCTATACCAATTCACTACGGTACTTTCCCACCACTTACCGGCGACCCGGAAGATTTCAGGGCGTTTACCGGTGAATATTGCGATACGGAAGTTGCTATACCGGAACCCGGCGACCAGTTTTTGGGAAATTAGTGTATTAGTGAATTCTTTGATTTAAAAATTAGGAAAAATATCACCCCGGCTGAATTAGAGAGGAAGGTCGGGGTTTTCTTTTTTGTATAAGGTTCTTCTATATCATTTAACTCTGTGTTCAAGCAACAGTTAACTACGACGAGTTCTATCCAATCTCTAAAGCTGATCCAGATATATCATTTCTTCCTTTAAAATCTCAAATTGGTTATAGCATATAATAAAAAAGACCTCCAAGGAGCCGCATAAATGCGGGACACCTTGAAGGTCTTAATTTTCTAATCAACAAATTCCCTGATTAACTACTCTTCAGTGCTTTGTCGATAGCCAGCTTAACATGTGCAGCATGCGCCCGTGTTTCGCTGTTTACGTTTCCTTTCTGATCCATCATCTCACGAATATTCTGAAGGTTGTAAAGCGCAGACGATTTTGCAATTCTGTCGTGATTGTCTCCATCAACAACACCAATTAACCGTTCTACATACTCAATCTGCAGGTTTTGGCGAAACGTATTAACGTTGCCATTTGCATCTGCATCAAAAATCGCAGAGGTAAGATCTTCCACAACTTCTGCAGCGCTATAGCTGTTTCCATACGTTCTGGAATCGGTCATTCGCTGCATTGTTACCGGGTGCAGAATATGTGCAAGCACGTTTCTCTGCATACCCAATACAAGATTGTGAATTTTTGGATCTTCGGTACTGCCGAAAAAGTTGAATCCACGACGCTGAATTTGCAGATAATTATACGCTTCATGTGAGCTTTCAAATGCATCGGGTGCAAATAGATACTTCTCAAGGTGCTCCATCGCCTCTTTCTGCTTATCTGCCTCTACCGGGATCAACGGCTTTGTGCCGCCGGCTTGTTCGGCAAATGCACGATCACGGTAGACTCCACCGATATATCGTGACATCACTCCCGTTTGTGTGCGGTGTTCACCCATCAATACCATAAACGCGTTGCGCAACGGCTCATAACTTTTCCCTTCATCACTGAAGTTCTCAATCAGATCTCCCATCAACTCACGGGTAAGTGCAATTCGTTCAGCACCATATGCAATCGGTTCGGCAGACATATCTCCAATCATTACGCGGGGGTCTATACCTGATCCGGGGCTTCTCATATCATCTGCATCATTTCCGAAAGCGTGTTCCGGCTTGGTAGACTCTTCCAAAATCTCTTTCAGTTTCTCAGCTTCAGCATCGGGATCGGGGTTACTGTAGTACCCATAGGTAATAGCCCAATTATCATACGGCCCCGGCTTGATATCGTAATATCGGCCCTGGTTATCCCGATCTCTGTTTATGTTAACTGATGAATAATCCATCACCGAACCGGTGAGGCCAATCTCATCTGCAACTTCTTTGCTATGGATATCTTCAAGCGAATGAAGCGTAGAACCCTGCATATTGTGATTCAGTGCAAAAGTGTGGCCCAGTTCGTGAAGAACCAGCATTTTCAGCGCTTCTTTTTTCAGCCCTTCAATATCTTCCTGGGGATACCCCATAATTTGCAGAGCGTTGGCTCCGTATAGATTATTGTGCTGCATGTGATGGCCGAATGAGCAAAATTCAGGACTCATCGCAATATCCAAAAGATCAGAGCTGTTTCCGGCTACATCAAAAATCTCTTCTTGCCGATAGCGGTTCGACATAAACACCCACTCCAGCATAATGTTGGAGCCGAGAATTTCACCCGTTCTTGGGTTTACGAAGCTAGGTCCGTAGCCTCCAAACGGTGGCATAGGTGATGATGTCCATCGCAGTACGTTGTAGCGAATATCATCTGCATGCCAATCAGCATCATCCGGCTGCACTTTTACTTCAATCGCATTTTTAAATCCTGCGGCCTCAAAAGACTCGTTCCACGCCAGTGTTGCCTCTTTAATGGCGTCGCGAAACTCGTGGGGAGTTGTGTTTTCAATCCACCATACAATTGGCTCCACCGGTTCAGACAGTTCCGCCTCAGGATCTTTCTTCACAAGGTTCCAGCGGTGTATCATATCTTTATAGGGAGTCACGCTGGTGCTGATCTGATCATTCCTCTGTGTAGTAAAGTAGCCTACTCTCGGGTCATCTAACCGCGGCTTATAATCGTTATCCGGCATCTCGATAAATGTATGCTGAAACTGGATGGAGACCGATCTCGCATCCGTTACCGCACCACTACCGCTGTTCAACGGCTGTGGATTATCGTACACGTATTCAATAACAACATCGGTGTTTTCGGGAAAACTGCGAATTTCACTGTACTTCGTTTTATCCGTACTCAAATTCCCGAGTGTAAACTGTTGTCCCGGCCGCACATTTGGGTTCGGAGTCGGCTTTACCTGGTGCAAATCTTCGCTTAAAAAGATTGCATCGCCATTGATGATGAATGTACTGTCGTTTTCGGCCAGGATTTCTTGAGAAACCAGAGTAGCTTCCGACATATTTGCTGATTCAGCTCTGCTGAGCGGGCTGTCCTCATCAAAATAGTAGCGGTTATTCTGCACTACAAACTCTATGCGGTCGTAGTACCGCTCAATTTTAAAAACTTTGTTATCACGGAAATTGCCGCGAAAGTGTCCGGCTTCTACTACACCATCGGCTGTTTTTCCAAAATAGATGTACTCTTTGCCAATCTGATCGGCGTGGAGCTGTAGTTTGGTAGATCCATCCGTAGTGTCTTGATGAATGGTAAAGAGCCCATCAAAAGAGATGGTGTTTTCGAGTTGAGCCTCTATGGGATCAGCTTCCGGTTCGGCCTCTGCCTGTCCGTTTTGAGCCCGATCTGTAGTAGCACAACCTGTTGCCAGAATAGCTGCCGCAAACAGAATGGTTAAATATTGAATGGTAGAATGTTTCATGCGATTGGTATTTATTGGTTCGTTAATAAAAATCTTACTATCGTAATGAATTATTGATGATGTGGACCCACTCTGTTTTGAATCCCAATAATCAATGAATTTCTCTTGCCACGAAATAATAGGGGTTATGTTGCACTCCTACAAAATCTGGGATAACAGGTTTAGAAATTTTACAATTTCAAAATATCAATAAAAAAAGCCCTGCTGAGTATTCAACAGGGCTTTTCGGTTTAACGTCTTTTAAATTATTCAGCAACCTTTTTCAGATTTTTCGCTTTTTCGATCTCATTTTGGATCTTCTCGCGATCTTTCGGGTTCTCTTTCAGCCTTACCCTCGCTTCCGTTAAGGTTTTGCGAACTTCATCTGCATCAATATCGGCAGATTCAACGGCATCTTCGGCCAACAGCGTAACCTGGTTGTCGTTCATCTCTACAAAACCACCGCTAACGGCGTACGACAGAGTGGTATCATCCGCTTTCTGGATCTCCACTTTGCCAATCGTTAACGTTGATACGATCGGGGCGTGATTATACAGCATCTCGAAATTACCGGCACTTCCCGGTACTTTCATCCCAATAATCTCGCCATCAAAAAGTGACCCGTTCGGTGTTAATAGTTGTGCGTGAAATGTTTTTGACATGATCGGTCCTAAGCTTCAGCTTCTGCTGTTAAACGTTCACCTTTTGCAATTGCCTCTTCGATGGTTCCCACAAGGTGGAACGCATTTTCAGGCAGGTGATCGAGTTCGCCATCCAGGATCATGTTAAATCCTTTGATGGTGTCTTGAATCTGAACATAAACCCCTTCTTGGCCTGTAAACTGCTCGGCCACGTGGAAGTTCTGACTCAGGAATCGCTGAACACGTCGTGCACGCGATACAACCAGCTTATCTTCATCGGATAGTTCATCCATACCCAAAATAGCGATAATATCCTGCAGATCTTTGTACTTCTGTAGAATCTCTTTCACATCTTGTGCCGTTCGGTAGTGCTCTTCTCCCACTACTTTCGGATCCAGGATTCTTGAAGAAGAATCGAGCGGATCAACCGCAGGGTAGATACCGATC
>SKWF01000135.1 GCA_007129085.1 Balneolaceae bacterium
CAGAATCAACCCGTATATGCCACGTTTATAGAGAGCAAACCGGGGCAGGCATTTTTGCAGGATTTTGGATACAACGAGGATCGAATGGACCCCACAGGTAATGCAGAACCACAACAGCTGTTCAATCATTACGAGCTAACTCATGGACTGCAACTACTCTCTGAAAATCAAGATGTTATATCAGAGCAGCGTCAACCTACTGAATTATTGATCGATTTTGAGGAAGATGAACCGAGCCGATCTGTATTTGTCATTCCGCATATTTCGGAAAGCACAATCCAGATTTTATCTGCTGAACTTCACAACCGCCATCCCGAATCATCCCGGCGAATTGAGTCATCTTTTACCTCATCACTGCGTGGATTGGGGAAAATTGAGATCAATCAACCTGAACCGCTAAATACCGATCCCGATAAGCTGGAGGTTTCCGACCTAATTCTTGGGTTTGAACTTCAGGATGACCCCAACCCAAATGCTTTTCTGCCATTTGTAGTAGCAAACAATAAAAAAATTCCGGCTGATGAAGAGCTCGTTGTACGCTTTGAAGTTTACAACCTGATACAGGATGAGGAAGGGTTTGCTCACTTCGAACTGGATTATGAAATATCTCCTGAAACCGGAGGGTTTCTATCTCGTAGCCAAGAAGAGGAGGCTTCGTTAACTCTTATTTTTGAACCGATGGACAGTAGATTTACGGAAAATATTCAAATTTTAACCGCTGATCTTGACACCGGTGTATACCAGCTTGAAATGACATTCTCCGACCTTCATTCAGATCAACAAGTTGAACGAAAAGTAGAATTCGAAATCATCGAATAAACACTATGAGCATCAAACACTCATTTTTACTTTTTTGGGCTTTCGGATTGATAATACCCTTAACCCAATCACTTTCTGCTCAAACCTCAGTTATTGAGGGGATTGTTGTGGAAGAATCAACCGGCGATCCTATTGTGGGAGCAAATATTTTTATTGCGGAAACAGCCATCGGTACCACTACCGATCAACTTGGAGCATTTTCATTCGAAACAGATCGTACGGATGAGGAAGAGTTAACAATCAGCTTCGTGGGTTATCAAACAAAAACAGTACCACTCGATTTAACTCAAGAGCAGTCAGAATTCCATTTCCATATCGAATTAGAACCGGATCAATATAAACTCGATGACATTGTTGTAGCAACGGATAATACACTCTGGCTTGAAAGTTATGATGACTTCAAGCGAGAGTTTATCGGCAGTGGTTATTTTGCCGATTTAACAACCATTGAAAATCGATGGGTGATCGATTTCACCAGGGAAAGTGGTGGGGCGCTATACGCCATGGCATCAGAGCCAATTATCGTAGAAAACCGGGCACTCGGCTACCGCCTTCAGATCGACATGGAAGATTTTATATGGAAGCTTAATAGTGGCGAAGGCCATTTCTATTTTGATATCGATTTCCGCGAACTCGAGCCTCGCAACCAGGCAGAATATGAACAATGGCAAAATAACAGGCAGCAAGCATATACCGGCTCTCTTCAGCACTTTTTCAGAAGTCTTTATCGTGATGAACTCTCAAGAAATGATTTTGAAATAGTTCAACAGGGAAGTACACAAAGTGCAGATATTTATCCTCAAGATCGAAACACCAATGTGATTCAATTGCTAACCCGCCACCGAATTCCGATGTCAAAATTTAACCGTGAGGTAAAGGCTTTTTATATGCGTGGCCCCGTTGATGTACTGTACGGACAGCGATCATTTCGGCAAGACACTAGGAAGCGAGCCGGGCTCAGGCCTGAAATTAACAACCTCCTCTTCTTAGTCCGCGACGACGGTACTCTTGTAAATCGCCAGGCCATCAGCGTTGAAGGATATTGGGCCAACGAGCGAATTTCTACTATGCTTCCCTCTAACTACCGGCCTTGATCCATTCAAACTTTACAATGTTGTGAACTTTCAGGAAGTAATATTTTGTATTCTATCGCAACGATAATTGGTAACACTCTGCGATAACAAAAGTCCATGAAAAAACTCCTGTTTCTTTTAATCATTTTTGCAACATTTATGAGCTGCACATCCCCTGAAGATTCTATTCCACAAGATGCTCAATCGGTAAAACCGTTGCTTATTGGAGATTCAATTCCTGATGTATCCCTGCAATCAGCCGAAGGTGAATCTATAAATCTTACTGATTTTAACAGGGAAAATACGCTATTTATTTTCTATAGAGGTGGATGGTGTCCATTCTGCTCAGCAGAACTCTCTGAAATTGCACAAATAGAAGATGAATTATATGAACGGGGAGTTACGGTAATAGGTATCAGCCCGGATCAACCCTCTTACCTACAGCAATCAATGGATGATATTGAGTTTGATTACAAACTCCTTTCCGACAGTAACATGGCCGCGTCGAAGGCGTTTGGTATTGCGTTTCAAGTAGATTCAGAAACCGTTCAAAGCCTAAAAGAAAACGGTATGGATATCGAAGAGCGATCCGGACAAAATCACCATCTGCTACCCGTCCCGGCAATCTTTCTTACCAATGATGAGGGCGTTATAGAGTTCCAATATGTGAACCCGGAGTACCGCACCCGAATTGATAAAGATGTATTGTTAGCCGCCGTGGATGCGATGATAAAATCGTGACATTATAAGGCTGTAGATTCCATCCAACTCTTTGTATCTTTCAAAGATGGAAAAAGAAGTAAGTACAGACAACCGAACCGACCTAAAATCTCTTAATACAGACGAACTTAAGCAGTTCTGTGATGACCTTGAACTGGCTGATTACCGTGCCGACCAGGTCTATCAGTGGCTCTATCAAAAAGGGGCGTCGTCGTTTGATGAGATGACCAACCTCTCCAAGGATCTCCGTGCCAAACTGAAAGAGATCGCCGAAGTTCCCCGTATTACAATTCACAGCCAGCAGGAGTCGAAAGATGGAACCATTAAATTTCTATTTCAGCTCGATGGGCCCGAGGGGTATAAAGTTGAGGCCGTGATGATTCCTGATTTTTACCCGGATGGCGCCGCAAATCGACTGACCGTCTGTGTATCATCTCAAGTGGGGTGTATGTTCGGCTGTTCATTCTGTGCAACCGGGAAAATGGGATATTTCAGAAATCTGTCTCATGGCGAAATTGTAGATCAGGTGCAGATTATCAATGAAATTGTGGAAGAGAAGTTTGGTAAAAAGATCACCAATATTGTCTATATGGGGATGGGCGAACCGCTTCACAATTTTAAAGCGGTTGTAGAATCTGCCCGGATCATTTGCAATCCGCTCGGGCTTGATCTCTCACCAAAACGAATTACCGTATCAACGGTTGGGCTTACCAAGCAGATTAAACAGCTTGCTGATCTGGAAACAGGTGTTAACCTGGCGATCTCTCTGCACGCTGCTGACGACGAAAAGCGTGATGAAATTATGCCCATCAACAGTAGCCTGAACCTAACTCAGCTCGAAGAGGCCGTAAAATACTACCATCAAAAAACAGAGAAACCACTTACCTACGAATATCTTCTTTTTGATGAGTTTAACGACTCCGCTGCCGATGCCAAGAAGCTGGCAGACATTGCACAGTGGGTGCCATCAAAAATTAACATCATTATGTATAATAATGTGGCGGGTGTAGCACTTAAGCGTGCCCGAGAAGAGCGACTGGATCGATTTATGCAGATTCTTACTAGTCGCGGAATCACGGCTACCGTACGGCGCAGTCGCGGGGATGATATCGATGCAGGCTGTGGCCAACTTGCCATCCGTGAAGGCCAGGAGAAAGGGAAGAGCATGGCCAAGGCTTAGGTTTACAGATGTACTTCAAGCTTACCCCACTGTAATTGCAATTCATGAATTGCAATTACAGTAAAGCTTACAGAGAGCAAAAGCCTTAATTAATCAGGCTAAAGATACGCTCAAACCTTGGGAGCCAGCGTTCTCCATCCCATGAAAAGTAGACCATACTCGCTTTACCAATTATGTGGTCATCGGGTACAAAGCCCCAATAACGGCTGTCTTCACTATCATCACGGTTATCCCCCATCATAAAATAGTAATCGCGCTGTATGGTATACCGGTTGGTCTCTTCACCATTTATCACAAAGCGATCGCCATCTTTTTCAACGTCATTACGTTCGTAACGCTGTAAAATATCTTGATACAGGTGCCAATTATCTTCAGAGAGTTCTACTTCCTTGCCCTTATATGGAACTGTAAACTCTCCCAAGCGGTCATGGTTTGTATATCCCTCTGAAAAGTTGAAGTTTCGGCGGCTAAACGTATCAAAATCATCCGGCAGCACAAAAAGTTCAACGGAGTTTATTTCCCCCCACTCTCTCATCTCATCTGCCATGGAGGGTGTCATATTAATGATGTGTGTACCGTTACCGGCTTGTACAATGGATGCTCCGGTATCTCTCACTTTAGACGGGCTGAGCCGAATTCTTTCGCGTACTTCTACCCGATAATTCTGCATCATCGTTTCGTACTCTTCCGATGGTTCTCCATTTACGTAGAGTATTTTTTCGTCGATCTCAAGAACATCACCGGGCATTCCCACAGCACGCTTAATATAGTTCGTCTTCATGGAAACCGGTCCGCGATCTATCGGGTAATTGAACACAACGATATCTTCTCGTTCAATTTCGGTATAACCCGGCAGACGAACCCACGGCACATCAACTCCGGGCATATAGATATCTGTAAAAGGAACGGAAAGCGTCATTGGACTACGCGGACCGTATGCCAGCTTCGATACAATCAGAAAATCACCGGTCAGAAGCGTCTTCTCCATCGATGGCGTCGGAATACGGTAGGCTCCAAAAAAGAACGTACGTAATATAATGGCTGCAATCGCCGCCCACACTAAAGCATCTAACCATTCCCGTGCCCAGTGTTTCGCTTCTATCTCTTCATTTTTTGCTTTGTCAGGATCGTTATCCCAAAAACGAAACTTGTCTAAATACCCTTTTTCTTTGCTCAACGTAAAATTTTAATTAGTTAAATGAGGCTGGTCGGTCAATCTGTTCCCGGTTGAATTCACCATCTTTATACTCTACCAAATACCACTGTTCTCGCTCAGGAGAGTAGAAATAATCAGTAAATGATTCCATATCACTCCCCTCGGTCATCAATTTACGAGTAAATGTCCGTTTTACCTGAGGCATTAAATCGATGTATTGGCTGGCACCCACATACACGAGACCATCTTCAAACGGCCCGTCCAGGTCCAGCACCATCATGGGTATTTCACCATCAATAATAAACCAGTATTCAAACTGTACCGCCTTACCCGGCCGGTAGTCCCGTTGATTAATCAAATCTCCAATTCTCTGTGTGGGATCACCATACACAGCCTGCAGACGTGAGCGTAGTTCTATGGTGGGAATTCGATCTATCGTGGTAGGATTATATAGTCCCTGGCCTGTCCAGTTAATATCATTAAATCGATCCTGAAACTCAGCCCGTTCAGAGTGAGATACTTTTTGAATATCGGGATCTTCAAACTGGGCATATGCTCCCGCCGAAGAAACCAGGATAATTACAAGTGTGAGTATTGAATGTTTAATTTTCATAATTCTTAATCGTTATCATCCATCGATAGAACAGCGAGGAACGCTTCCTGCGGTATTTCTACAGTTCCAACCTGCTTCATCCGCTTTTTACCTTCCTTCTGCTTCTCGATCAATTTTCGTTTTCGGGATACGTCACCACCATAACATTTAGCTGTAACATCTTTACGCAGAGCTCTGATAGTATCACGAGCAATTACCCGCGATCCAATAGCGGCCTGTATCGCTACTTCATACTGTTGTTGAGGAATAAGTTCCTTCAGTTTAGCACAGACTTTTCGGCCATGTTCATACGCATTATCGCGGTGAGTAATACTTGATAACGCATCGACCGGATCACCGTTCAACAGAATATCTAAACGAACCAGATCCCCCTTTCGGTATTCGATAAATTCATAATCGAGCGATGCATATCCTCGAGTGCCACTCTTTAGCTTATCATAAAAATCAAAAACCACTTCAGCCATCGGCAATTCGTACGTAATATCTACGCGGTTCCCCTGCATAAATATCTGATTTAAATAAATTCCCCGCCGATTCTGGCATAGCTTCATCACCGGACCGATATAATCAGCCGGTGTAATAATACTCGCTTTAATGTAGGGCTCCCAAACCGTCTCCACCATTCCGGCATCGGGCATCTCACTCGGGTTTTCAACCTGAACCCGTTTCTTCTCCCCTTTAAAGTCAGTTTCAACTTCGTACTGTACGTTTGGTACCGTGGTAATAATATCGATATTAAATTCCCGATCGAGGCGCTCCTGCACAATTTCCATGTGTAACAGACCAAGAAATCCGGCACGAAATCCAAAACCAAGTGCCTTTGAGGTTTCGGGTTGATAGGAGAGCGACGCATCATTCAGCTGTAATTTCTCAAGGGCCGATCGCAGATCCTCAAAATCCTCCGATTCCGTCGGAAAAATCCCGCTAAACACCATCGGTTTCGATTCCTTATAGCCGGGAATAGGTTCATCTGCGCCATCTTTTTGATGGGTAATTGTATCCCCCACCCTAGCATCCTGCAGTGACTTTACACTACCAATTACATATCCAACATCACCGGCCTTCAGTACTTCGCATGGTTTCTTTTTTAACTCCAGGTAGCCAATCTCCTCAGCATCATACTCCTTATCAGAGGCCATAAAAAGAATATTATCGCCCTTTTTAAGCGTCCCCTGCATCACCCGAACGTACGCAATAGAGCCGCGATAGGTGTTAAAAATAGAATCAAAAATAAGCGCCTTCAGCGGTTTATCCACCTCTTGCTTAGGTGCCGGCACTTTTTCTACAATCTCTTCAAGCAGCTCCTCAACACCATCTCCGGTTTTCCCGGAAACGTGCAAAATATCAGAGTGCTCACAACCAATCATATCTACAATTTGTTGCCCCACACCCTCAACATCCGCACCCGGAAGGTCAATTTTATTCAGAACAGGAATAATTTCCAGATCCTGCTCAATCGCCTGGTAAAGGTTGGAAATTGTTTGAGCTTCAATTCCCTGTGCAGCATCTACAATAAGAAGTGCTCCTTCACAAGCCTTAAGTGCGCGTGAAACTTCATATGCGAAATCAACGTGGCCTGGGGTATCAATCAAGTTAAAAATCACTTCTTCACCCGAGGGACGTTTGTACTTCATCCGGATGGCGTGGCTCTTAATCGTTATCCCACGCTCCCGTTCCAGATCCATGTCATCCAGGACTTGCTCCTGCATCTCACGTTCCGTAATTGTACCTGTACGCTCCAGAAGACGATCTGCGAGCGTAGATTTCCCATGATCAATATGAGCAATAATGCAAAAATTCCGAATTTGGGTCATTATCTACAGAGATGCTAAAATTTTCAAAGCAATAAAGATACAAAATTGTAACGGAGTCTGCTCCGCGATCGTACCTTCGCTTTTAATTAACTTAGATGTGTTGGTTTATTCTTCAACCGGGCTTAAAAGCTCAACGTGAAATCGAAACGTCTCTTTTTCGATCGCCATGGTATCATAAATTTCACGAATCAGTTCAAAAACCACATCAGGATCTCCCTTTACACTAGTTGAAAGGTAATTTACATCAACCTCTACATCATGCTGTGCAGCCATTTCAAGCAGGTCTTGAACCTGCTCTTTGGGATGATCGGTATAGAGAGGAATATATGTGAGTTGGGCTATTGTTTTCATACGGTACTTTATGTTCTTAAAACTTGTTTGATGGTTAAAATAACCTGTATATCACTCACAAAAAAGCAAAACATCACAGCCATAACTACAGTTTAATTTTTTTCGGAATGATGAACGCCTCAAATCAGTTTTTTGCACTTTGTAATTGGTTAAATACAATCAAAACTTCTATTTTTAGGCCATGCAAAAACAACTCCATATCATTCCGCCTCATCTAGGCTGTCATCATCTGCACAGCCACGGGTATTTTGCATAAATACTCTCCTGTACCCGCCCAAAACCACAATTTTCCCCAAAACTTATTTATTCTATGAGAACCCTCGACTCCACGACATCCTTACGTATCGCTGTCCAAAAAAGCGGACGTTTAACCGATAAAACCTTAAAACTTCTGGAAGGGATTGGGCTAAAATTTGATGACTACAAGCGAAGCCTTTTGGTTAAATGCCTCAACTTTGATGTTGAGTTACTGCTAATCCGCGATGACGATATCCCTGAATATGTGCA
>SKWF01000213.1 GCA_007129085.1 Balneolaceae bacterium
GTATTACAACCGTTCATACGGGCCACGGTCCGGGCGCGGTGATCAGTGGTCAGACCATGATTACCAAGACTACCGGAGATACAGTTGAAGAAGCTCTTGTTGATTCCACAACCTCCCTGGCTATGACGATTGGTTCCGTTGTTCGAAATAATTTCGACAACCCCGGCACGCGATCTAAAGCAATTGCGATGCTGCGGCAAGAACTGCTCGATGCCGAAGAGTATATGAATGGGGATGAAAATCAACCCAGAGATCTACAAAAAGAGGCTTTGGTAGATCTTCTTGAAGGCAATATTTACGCATTAATTACCGCTCATACCGCGCAAGACATCATGACGGCATTGCGACTTCAGCGAGAGTTCGGATTTAACATGCTGCTGGATGGCGCTGCCGAAGCGTATCTCGTGATGGATGAAATTAAAGATGCGGGCGTTTCCGTTATTATTCATCCAACCATGATGCGACTTGGCGGAGACGGTGAAAACGCCTCTTTTGAAACAGCCGGAAAACTGGCCGAAGCTGGTATAACCGTTCTATTCCAAAGCGGATATGAAGGATACGTACCAAAAACACGTGTTGTGCTCTACGAAGCGGCTATAGCCGTTGCCAACGGGCTCGATTACAACAAGGCGCTGGAAGCTCTCACCATAGATGCTGCAACCGTTCTTGGTATTAGTGACCGTGTTGGATCACTTGAAACCGGGAAACAGGCGGATGTAGTGCTCTTTAACGGAGATCCATTTGAGTACACAACCACCACAGATGCCGTGATTATTAACGGTAACGTGGTTAGCCGATAAATCCCGCAGTTACTCCATTTTAAATTTCAGAAAAGGCAGAAGTGCATCAGTCGCTTTTGCCTTTTTTATTTTCCCACCCCTCAGTGAAACGAACGCATTAAACCGCAGCATTTGTTTTGTTCTTTTATATGGATTGATAATCAACTTCCTGCAGCAAGTTTCGTATCTTACATCGTTTCGGCAATTTTTCAGATTTACCTTATATGAGTGATAAAACCTCCGGCACCAAAGAGATTTCAACGAACGGCACACCTGTTCAGGAACGGCCGATTATTGTAAAAGGAGCCCGTGTCCACAACCTCAAAAATGTGGATGTAGAGATCCCCAGGAATAAACTTACCGTGGTTACCGGCGTATCCGGCTCCGGTAAATCAAGCCTGGCGTTCGACACCATCTACGCCGAGGGACAGCGCCGGTATGTGGAGAGCCTGTCGAGTTACGCCCGCCAGTTCCTCGAAAGAATGGATAAGCCTGATGTGGATTTTATGCAGGGCATCTCGCCGGCTATGGCCATTCAGCAGAAAACGACATCGTCCAATCCGCGGTCTACGGTTGGTACATCCACCGAAATTTACGATTACTTTCGCCTGCTTTTTGCACGAATCGGGCAAACCATCTCCCCAAAATCAGGAAAAGAGGTTCAGAAAGACTCTACGAGATCGATCATTAAGGAGCTTTTTGATGAGTATGATGAAGGCACGAAATTTTATGTACTGTTCCCAATTGAGCTGCGGGAAGGCCGAAAGCTAAAAGATGAACTTGCTGTTTTAAAAGAGAAGGGGCTTACCCGAATTCTCAAAACCGACAGCGAAGAGATGGTAGATCTCTCGAGAGATGATTACGACCCGAAATCCATCAAGCCAAAAAAAGACCGCGTACTGGTGGATCGCCTGGCCCTGAAGCAGGATGATGACACCCGAAGCCGAATTGCCGATTCGCTCGAAACTGCTTTTCGTGAGGGCAATGGGCGATGCACCGTAAAAATCAGAAAGGGAGAAGAGCACCCTTTTAGCGAACGATTTGAACGGGATGGCATGGAGTTTTTGGAGCCGACGCCGCAGATGTTCTCATTTAACAACCCGTTTGGAGCATGCGACTCCTGCGAAGGGTTTGGCCGGGTTTCGGGTATTGATGAAGATTTGGTAATTCCCGATCACGACCGGACGATTCGAAACGGTGCCATTGCACCATTTGACTCGCCAAAATTCAGCCGGTATCTAAAGAAATTCATTAAAGTTGCGGCGCGTCATCAACTCCCGATTGATGTGCCCTATAAAGATCTCGACAAAACAACGCGTAAAATTTTATGGAAGGGAAAGGATGAATATCCCGGCATCCACGGCTTTTTTGATGAGGTAAAAAGCCAGTTTTACAAAGTTCATATGAGGGTTTTCTACTCCCGCTATCGCGGTTATAGCCGCTGCCCGGAGTGCGAGGGGTACAGGGTCCGCAAAGATGCGCTCTATATTAAAGTGGGAGATGCCCACATTGGAGAAGTTTCTGAAATGACGATCGGTCACGCCCGGAAATTCTTTGACGAGCTGTCCCTTTCTGACTTCCAAAAAGAGGTAGCCGGACAGATTCTGTACGAAATTCGTAAGCGGTTGAAATACCTCGATGAAGTTGGCCTCGACTACCTGACTCTCAATCGGCAAACGAGCACGCTCAGTGGCGGGGAGTCGCAGCGAATCAGCCTGGCCAACTCCCTGGGAAGTTCATTAATCGGTAGCCTGTATGTTTTAGATGAACCGACGATTGGCCTCCACCCGCGGGATAATAATCGTCTGATTGAAATTTTGAAATCACTCCGGGATATCGGGAATACCGTCCTTGTGGTAGAGCACGATCCTGAAATGATTCAAGCCGCCGATAATATTATTGATATCGGGCCATTTGCAGGAACACACGGCGGTGAAGTGGTTTTTAGCGGACCGTATGATGAACTGATTACCGCCAAAACTTTGACCGGTAAATACCTGAGTGGACGCATGGAGATTCCAGTGCCGGAAAAACGGCGGCAGGGCAACGGAAAATCAATCGCTGTTAAAGGCGCATCCGAACATAACCTGAAAAGTATCGATGTAGAATTTCCACTCGGAAAACTGGTATGTGTAACGGGGGTATCGGGGTCCGGAAAATCGACGCTGGTCCACGACACACTTTATGCCCACATCCAGCGAGAGCTTGGCACCTGGAAAGACAAAATTGGGCGACACAGAAATATTGATGGCGTTCGCCATGTTGAAACCGTGGAGATGGTGGATCAAAGTCCCATCGGCCGCTCCACCCGTTCAAACCCCGCTACCTACACAAAAGCATTTGATGGTATTCGCGACCTCTTTTCGAAAACTCGTCAGTCTAAAATTATGGGTTATACTCCGGGGCACTTCTCTTTTAATGTTCCCGGCGGGCGATGCGAAAGCTGCCAGGGTGAGGGCGTTCAAACCATCGAAATGCAGTTTATGGCCGACATTGAGCTGGTCTGCGAGGAGTGTAGCGGCACCCGTTTCAGAAAAGATATTCTGCAGATTCAGTATCGTGGGCACAACATCCATGATGTATTGGATATGAGCGTAAGTGATGCCATTGAGTTTTTTGTTGATGAACCGTCCATCACCAACAAATTGCAACCGCTCGAAGATGTGGGGTTGGGGTATTTGAAGTTGGGGCAGAGCGCCACAACGCTATCCGGCGGGGAGGCCCAACGAGTAAAACTGGCCAAGTTTCTCTCTAAAACTACGCAATCAGAAACCCTCTACTTTTTTGATGAACCCACCACGGGTCTGCACTTCGAGGATATCGCTAAATTGCTTACCTCATTCAACGAGCTGGTTAACCAGGGCCACTCCGTCATTATAATTGAGCATAACCTGGATGTGATAAAATCGGCCGACTGGATTATTGACATCGGCCCGGAGGGAGGATTTGGAGGAGGATCAGTTGTTGCAACCGGCACACCCGAAGATATTGCAGCAGTTAACGAGAGCCATACCGGGCGGTTTTTGAAAGAGTTGCTTTAAAGGTTTCTATTATACTATCCGATAAATGGTTGAAACAAAAACCTTTACGAATGGTTAATACAAATCAAACTCTCAATAAATCAAAACTTCCAATATGAAACGTTTAACGATACTGTTTGTAACTCTTACGCTTACACTTCTTGCAGGTACCGCCACAGCTCAAGATGCTGTTAAAACAGGCGCAAAAGGGGGGCTAAATTTTGCCACGATATCTTCTGGTGATTTTGACACCCGAACCGGCTTTGTAATCGGTGGTTTTGCCAAGTTTGGAATTCCTGACTCTCCACTCTCCATCCAACCTGAAGCACTCTATAGCCAACAAGGCGGTGAACAGGATGGAAACCAAGTTAGAGTTGATTACCTTCAGGTTCCCGTCCTATTTAAGTTTGCCATGTCGCAAGCAGGCACCATTGAACCCAATCTTTTTGCTGGTCCTTACGCCGGCTACAGACTAATCGCTCAACAAGACGGTGGTACAGGTGGTCTTTTTGGAGGCAGCAGTAATATCGAGAATCAAACCGAAGATGTAGATTATGGGTTTGCCTTTGGCGGTGGACTGGATATTGAGGTGGGAGACTCCATCTTTACCATGGATGCCCGGTATAATCTTGGAATGGCGGATGTTTTTACCGATCAATCCGGTAAAAACCGTGTTTTCTCTATTACGTTTGGTATCAGTCTGCCAAGTGGTGGAGCTAACTAATAGTTGTACACACAATTTTAAAGCCGTGCAGAAATGTGCGGCTTTTTTTATTTCCGGATAAAGTGTTAATTACAGAGTTCATTAACCAAGAAATACTGTAACAAACAGAGAGGACAGTACTCTTTGAATTAAACATTCACTTAATCAATAAACCATGAGAAAACTATCCACATTAATTATTTCAACATTACTTTTTTTAAGTATGGCTATTACCGCACAAGCACAAAGCCCCGTTGATTTTGGGCTAAAGGGCGGCATCAACCTGGCAAACCTTGCCAATGCAGACGGTGATGCCGACACTAGAACAGGATTTCATGCCGGACTTGTCCTCGATTTTTCACTCCCTATGATGCCGATCGGAATTGAGTCGGGCATATATTATTCACAAAAAGGTTCAGAAGCTACCTTCGGAGGCGTAAATGCCACCTCAAAGCTGGACTATATTGAAGTGCCAGTAATGGCCAAAATTAATGTAGGCCCTCCCGGACCTTTTACTCCCCACCTTCTTGTAGGCCCTTATGCGGCATACAATATTAATGCTGAATGGGAAGGAACTGATGGTTCATCAACATTTACAGAGGATCGAAGTGACTTCACAACAGATGTAGACTTTGGTGGTATAGTTGGCGTGGGGGCAGATTTTAACGCCGGTGTAACGAAGTTAAATGTACAGGCCCGATACAGCCGTGGATTTGTAGACATCAACGATAACGGAAATGATGATGGGGTTTACCACAATGTATTCACCATTGCAGCCGGTATTATGTTCTAAATGAATATCATATAAAGCTTTATAACGGAGAGCTTCGATAAAAGATCGGGGCTCTTTTTTTATTTGATGCCCTTCTTGTTTTCCAGGTTGCTCTCCCTTTTACGCATACTACATAAAATCTCCTCTATAATATTCAATCACATACAATTACTACATATCCATGTATTGTAATAACCGCTGCAGAAGTAGAAGTTCAGCTATTAAGGAGATAAACTAATAACTACGGGAAACAACTATGAAAAAAACAGTAACAATTTTTTTAGCCCTTTTTGTCATTTCACTTCTGGGACTACCGGGTGCTATTAACGCTCAAAACCCAGTTGATTTCGGTATCAAAGGTGGGCTTAATTTCGCAACCTTTCACGGATCGGATTCAGATTATGAAACGCTTTCAGATTATACAGTGGGTATTGCTGTAGATATTTCACTTCCAGCCTTACCTATCGATATTGAGAGTGGTGTTTATTATTCACACAAAGGAGCCCAGGCAGACGGTGGTAGTGTTCGGCTCAATGTAGAGTATATTGAGCTACCTCTGCTTGCGAAATATAACCTGGGATTATCAGATCTTTTGAACCCACATATCGTTTTAGGCCCCTATGCAGGTTACGCTATCAACTCAAATGCCCGGGGAATCACATTCTCAAATGTAGATTCTCTCGAAGACTTCACCAACGAATTTGATTTCGGATTGATGGGGGGATTGGGGGCAGACCTGAATGTAGCCGTCACTACAGTTAACATTCAAACCAGGTACAGCTACGGAATCACCTCCGTTTTTGATGATGGGTTTGATGGTGATGCGAATAATGGAGTGTTTTCAATTGTAGCGGGAATTATGTTTTAATCTGAGAAAAACAGAACTACTTTCGTACATTATCAGAGCCTCCGGTCAAAGGAGGCTCTTTTTTTGGGTTCAACAATCTGTTAAAGCCCCTGTTGATGATTGCGAAACTTCTGTACTTAAATTGGAAACTCTTTTTAGACCGTCTCACCGGCCTACAGACCGCTCTGTTTATTGGGTACTCCATTTTCCTCCTCGGAATGTTTTTTAACATCATGGGTACGGCACTTGTCGTTATTTTTCTCGACAGTACTGCAGAGTTTCAGATCGATCTCCCCTGGCTTACCCCCGAAGTTCATCAACTAATACTTCTTACTTTCGCCAATGTCTTTTGGATTCTACACTTCTCGTTTACCAGCACACGCCTGCTAAATGTAGAAGAGAACCGTAAACTTCTCGCTTTTGGATATCCCGCCGGAAAGCTGGCCTGGCATCTCAACTTGATGAGCCTCTATCATCCCGTAAATATCATTTACAATCTTACCTGGCTTGTATTTTTGGGAATACAAATTGACAGCATGTGGAATATACCGGTATTGGTTTTAGCTGTATTCCTCAATTATGCGTTGATATTTTCCATCAAACAGAGATTTTTGAAACTTGTTGAGCGAAAATTCCGGCTTATTATCTTCAGTGGGGTTTTTGTGTTAATTGGTGTTGGTACAGTTTTAGCGGTGGTATCTCGTCATACGCAAGCTATTCTGCAAAATGTAGCTGTAGAGTTGACCCAGATTATGGATCTGCTCTATTGGCTTCCCGGCGGGCTGCTATTCAGTTCTGCCACTTATACGCACGAACTGATGCTTACATCCGCACTGCTGATTTTTATGCTAGCATTAATCTACCTCGTTTTTCGAGATCACTACTATAAAACTCTCTCCGGACTTTTAAGTCCAGCATTTAAGAAAGCGAATCAGGAAATTAGCCGACTCTGGATATCTTTAAAGAGAATTCTTGGGCCTAATGCAGGAAAGTATCTCTACTATGTGTGTATCCACCCGTACAACAAACTGCAGCTCGTAGCTATTTTAATCATACCCATCGTTTACATTCCAATTCTACTCTACATAGATTTTGGCATAGTAACGGATATACTGGTTCCCACCATGCTTGCCGCCATACCGGTTGCGCTACTCGCCATGGGCATGGCCAATATGTTCGGTTATGAACACCGGGAGATGCTTTTGCATATGCAACTACCAGTCTCTTTCGAAAAGCAGCTCAAAGAACGATTCCTTGGTATTATTACCGTCCCTCTGTTTATTTTTTACGGAATTACCATATTTGAACTTCTCTATCTTCCCGATCTCGGTTCAGTATTTAGCATCTACATAGCAAACAGCTTTTTTTTCTTATGTTTTATGCTCTTTTTCCTCTGGAGTTCATTTTATCAATACGAAACGGCTAGATATAGCACATTTAGCTATAAACACCCCATTATTGGCCAAAAAGTAACATTCTCTATCTCCATGCTGATTTTTATCCTTGGATATGCCGTTTTTGTGCCTCTCGGAGATCTGCAGCCATATAGGCTCTGGGTTATGACCGGCTTGATTGCCGCCATCGGCCTCTATCTCTGGAAAAATCTCGACTTGTTGGCTTCGGGATTTCGCAAGCGGATATTAATTCAGCTGTGGAACGACTTTTAAATCACAACAGTATCGGCTTTGTTTAAACTTTTTATTCAAATAAACACCAAAATTTGGAAAGACTCCTTAACCGGGCTTAAGATTTTCTCTTTTGTAATCTACGCTTTGCTGGGCCTCTTATTTTTTGGACAGTTTGTTGGAATAGCGCTGCTTATTATGTTCGCGCCAAACATCGAAGTAGTACAGGAGCTCTATCCGTGGTTTACTGAAGAGATGCAATTTTTTGCCCACCTGTTTTTCATCAACTCCATCTGGTTTACACAGTTGTTTTTCACTAAGATTAGCCGGCTTCACCTTTCTGAAAACAGAAAGTTCCTCGCCTTCGGCATGCCGCTGAAAAAGTTGACCAACTATCTAAATATTGCCGGTTTCTTACAGCCGATTCATCTCTTTTTCTCGATATTTTGGATTTTTTA
>SKWF01000296.1 GCA_007129085.1 Balneolaceae bacterium
AAAAAAGAGACTCCCTATAAAAACCTGAAAGAAGATTAAAAATGTGTTCACAAGAAATCCGATATCTTGAAACATGGTGACCACAGAGAGCATTAACACCCACAGAAACAGAAGACACCAAAGTGCAAAAACAATCTGTATACTCCTGTCTGTACGTAAAACCAGTTCTCTTTTTTCAAATGAAAAGATAACAATAGCGGTCAGTACACCAGCTGCAATAAGTTGTGAAGTGTAAGCCGGTAGAAATGTGAAATTAACACCATAAAAGAAGAAGAAGAGAAGGAAACCGATTCCTCCTATACCTAACCATTTATTGATATGTGAGTTATTTATAATCACAATATAAATTCCAAAACTTTACGAGCCCGGCTTCGCCATGTATACTTATCAACAATCTCATTAAAACCATTTGTCGCCAGTTTCTCTGCCTTCTGTGGCTGATTTATCAACTCTTCGATCGCTGCTTTCCACTTCATTGGTTCATCTCCGGGTACCAACAGCGCATTATTGCCATTCTCTAAAACCTCCCTCAGTACGGGTAAATCGGAACAGATCACAGGCCTGTTTGCCGCCATATATTCGAAAATCTTCAGCGGAGACATCCATCGCGATATCTCTTCCCCCACATTTACATGTTCCTGAAAAGGTGCGAGCAGAATATCTGCATCACTTAATACACGTTGTACATCTGAATGCGGTATAAAACCTTTAAAATCGACGTTAGGCAGCTGACCGATTTTTTGTTTCCAATTCCGAACCTCTTCATCACTTCCCCCGGCTATGACAAATTTAATGTCGGGACATAATGGAATTAATTCAGCAATTAGCTCCATTCCTTTACCCGGCTGCATAGATCCTGCGTAGGCGACGGTAGTATTCTCAGTTTTGAATGAAAAATCCGAAGTTTTTGCGCGTAAATCTGCTCCATCATGTGCTACATGAATTTTCGGCTCCACATCGGGAAACTCATCAACCCAAGCTTTCTTAAGAGCTTGACTGATGACAACAATCCCTTTACACCTTTTTGAAGTCACCAAGTGCGAAGACATTCGGTGATGTAACGTATCTCTATTGAACAGATCACTGTGGGCTTCAAATACAACGTTTTTACCTAGAATTAACGCTCCCCATACTCCAAACAGAAATCTGCCATAAACAAGATCCGGTTTTAAGCGGACACTTTTTAGTGCGCTCATCAACCCAAACAGATAATATTTTCCCGGCAGCGATGAAAACCATTGAACATTCTGAATTGAAAAGTCCGGCTCTACCGAGTAGAATTCATACGGATTTTCAGAAGCCTGCGATTTTTTATTATTAGCTACAATTAAGTCAACCTCAATATTCTCAGCAGAAAAAGCACTACACATTTTCATAATGTGGACGCTGTGTGCTTTCCGAGAAGGTATTTCCGCATGCGACAGGTACGTTAATTTCATAGATCTTCCTTCCGCTTTGCCAGAATCTCTTCGAAGAACTTTTCCAACTGACGGACGTTTCTTTCAGGAGAAAACTGTTCATTGGCAAATTTCCGGGTATTATCTGCCAGTGTCTTTCTAATGCCGGGATCAATCACCATTTTTTGTACAGATGAAACGAACTCCTCGAAGTCATTCTCTGCACAAATGCCGAATTGATCTCCATCAAGTAGGGAATCAGGGTTATAGGAATAACTGATAACAGGTTTTCCGAGCATCCAGGCCTGCATAAAAGTATTGGCAAACCCTTCCGGCTCGCCGGTATGCAGTAAAGCTATCGAATGTTTAATAGCACCATTTACCACCTTTAATGGCTTTTTCCCCATGTACTTAATGATATCCGGCAGTAAATCGTGATTTCTAAAATATTCGTATACATCTTTTTGAATCTCTCCGAACATCAGCAGATCTACATTTAAATTGTCAATTCTCTGGGCCAGCTTTAGGCAAACCTCTGGTCTTTTCGACGGTTTCAGACTCGATATCCACACCAGGTACGGCTTATCGTGCGCAAAGGGAACCGTTTCAACTTCTGATGAACTTCGAATGAAACGGGTGTTCGAATGCCCCGACTTTTTCAAAAACTCTTTATTATTCACCACTAAACCATCTACTAATGGAAACCCACGGTGCTGCTTCCGGCTTTCAAATGAACGAATTATTGTAATAGCCAATCTTTTCCAAATCGGCTTTTCTTTTGAAACAGCTTTTGCCCCCCATTTTTCCAGATCGTGAATATGGGATACAGCAAAGACTACCGGTATTTTTTTTGATTTGATGTACTGAACAGACTTATAGAAAAAGTGTTTATTGTATCGCCAATAGACGATATCAGGTGCCGCTCTTTGAATCCCCTTCTTAATACCCTGGATGTTGTCTTTAACAGGAATTACAGAGTATTCGGATTGATACTCTCCCGATCCTCCCACAGCTATGTAAACCACATTGTGGCCAAACACCACCAGTTTCCGAGCAATAATATCACACTGAATTTCACTCCCCCCGAGTTTATCTTGCCTGTGTTTGTTAACAATCGCAATTTTCATTGTTGGAATAACTTAAGACAAGTTTCGGATTCCAAATTATCGATCTCTTCGATTACTCAACATCCGCCATACCCTGCTTTTAACATAGATAAAAAAAAGCGAGACAAATCCACCTAAGGAAGTATAGAGTATAACCATCAACGCCCGTTGAGGACTTGATCTGTTTGTAGGCACCGATACAGGCTCCAGCACTTTGAACACCGGTGTTTCTTGCATCAATTGGAATTTAGCATCCTCTTTTTGCTGAGCTATTCCGTTATAAAGATCAAACTTCAATTGGTATTCCGACTCTAGCCTTTGCTCTTCAGAACGAGCACGAGCAGTCGCTATATTTATATTTCTGTCTCGGAATTCTGCTAAAGCTTTTTGGGCTTCTAAAAACTCTTCTTCAATTTCGTCGTATCGCTCCTCGATAAAATTCAAATTTCTAACCAACCTCTCCGTACGGTATTCAATAATGTACTCAGTTAAATATTCAATTATCGATTCAGTAACCTGGGCCGAAACTTCAGGATCCGGCATTTGAACTTCAATACTAAAAAGTCCTGTATCAGTAACATGATTTGTCTCAATTCGATCCCTCATTCCCCCCATAAAATTCCACTCATCATACGTCAAACGAACTTTTGTATCCTCTAATCCGGGTAGCTCATCCGATTCAACAACGGCCTCTTCACGAGCCTCCTCAAATTCCGTTTCATCCACTGTTTTACCGGAAAAAACCCACGAAACCAAATCCTGCAAACCGGATAAAACTGTTACTGGCAAATGTACTGTGTACTTAAGAAATGTACCTGTAACTTTTGCCAATGTACTTGGGGTTTGATGCTCAAGCATATAATCTTTGACCGTTACCTTTCCCTCAATATTTGGTACATCAATCTCCTCATAGATAAGGTTATACATAGCCGGTGTGCTGTAGATAATATCCGGGTATAACATCATATTGATTTCATCTCCCGACACTCCCTGCTGCATAGCTCCACCGCCCAATAATCCCGAAAACTGCTGAAGCCCGGATGGAAGCTGTGTTCGCTGCTCTACATTTGGCATCATTGTGGTGGATGATGTAAACTGCTCGGTAGCTGAAAGTGAAAGTAGTACACCATAGATGATAAATGCGGATGTGATTACCGCTATCGTCTTTTTGTGATCCCAGATGGAGAAGAACAAGTCCGACAGATGGATCTGATCTTCGGGATCTTCCGGCTCGTAAGGAACCAGCTTATACTCTTTCTCGTCAATACTCATATACTCTTTCCCACTATTTTTGGGTCATTTTTCGTCAGTCTTGAACATAATAAGATTTGCACTCTAATTCTTTCTAAATATCTGCCTTCCTGTAGAAAAGAACCAGTTGGATATTTGAACCGCTGTGGCGCAATGGCGCTGAGTGTGATGTACAACGGGCAGCTTGCCCGTTGATAGAGGTTATAAATTATAATCCCGTTATGCCATGTACCTGTAGGCCAAAGTCAAGGTTTCGAAGGGTATTACCGTGCAGAGAATGAGTTAGCCTTCGACTTCACTCCGGTCCGAAGTATAGGACCTACGTTGCGCTCAGGCTGACGAGGTTATTACTTGCATCAATCCGTTATAACTATGTGAAATAGTATTTTGACCCACCCCATGCCCGCTAACAGACATACCATTTTTTGATAATTGGTATGTCTGTTCGAGCTATAAACTACACCTGCATCACCCCGGTTTTAAAGTCGGGAATTTCAGGATTGTGGTTCGCATAATGAATCGCATTTGAGATCTTCCGGCGAGTTTCTGACGGATCAATAATGCCATCCACCCAGAGCCGGGCAGCGGCGTAGCGGACATCCGTCTGACGGTCGTATCGGCTTTTGATCTTTTCCAGGATTTCTGCTTTGTCATCATCGCTAAGCTCTTTTCCTTTTTTCTCGAGCGATCGTACCTGTATCTGCGTCAATACTTTTGCTGCCTGCGTACCTCCCATTACTGCAATCTGTGCGGTCGGCCAGGCGTAGATAAATCGCGGATCGTATGCTTTTCCACACATTGCGTAATTTCCTGCGCCGTAACTGTTTCCAACTACAATCGTAATTTTTGGTACGGTTGAGTTCGCAACGGCATTTACCATTTTGGCTCCATCTTTGATGATGCCACCATGCTCACTTCGCTTACCAATCATAAATCCGGTCACATCCTGAAGGAAAATTATCGGAATCTTCTTCTGATTGCAGTTCATGATAAACCGTGCGGCTTTATCAGCACTGTCGGAATAAATCACACCGCCGATCTGCATCTCTCCATCTTTACTTTTAACAACTTTCCGTTGATTGGCTACAATTCCCACACTCCAGCCATCAATTCGGGCATAGCCGGTAATCAGCGTCTGGCCATATCCCTCCTTGTATTCAACGAAGGTTTCTGCATCAATCACCCCTTTCAGAATTTCATGCATATCATACGGACGATTTCGATCTTTCGGGTAAAGCTCCAGCATCTTCTCCGGATTGATTTCCGGCTCCATAGAATCATGACGCGTAAAGTCTGCCTTATCTTGGGGGCCGAGATTTTTAACAAGCCTCCGAATTGTCTGCAGACACTCGGTATCATCTTTCATTTTATAGTCGGTAACGCCACTGATTTCGGTGTGTGTTGTAGCGCCGCCCAATGTCTCATTATCAATATCTTCGCCAATAGCGGCTTTTACGAGATAGCTCCCGGCCAGAAAAACGCTTCCGGTCCCATCTACAATTAACGCTTCATCACTCATTATCGGCAGGTAGGCTCCACCGGCTACGCAGCTTCCCATTATGGCAGCAATCTGCGGAATTCCCTTCGCGCTGATGACCGCATTATTCCTGAATATACGCCCAAAATGCTCCTTATCCGGAAAAATCTGATCCTGCATCGGCAGATATACCCCGGCTGAATCTACCAGGTATACTAACGGCAGATGATTTTCCATCGCAATCTCCTGCGCCCGCAAATTCTTTTTGGCCGTCATCGGAAACCAAGCACCGGCTTTCACGGTGGCATCATTGGCTACGATCATGCAGCTTCTGCCATCAATTTTTCCAATTCCGGCTACAACACCGGCTGAGGGGCATCCACCCTCCTCTTCATACATTTCATAAGCAGCCCACAGGCCTATTTCATCAAATTCAGAATCTTCATCAAGAAGAAAATCTATCCGCTCCCGAGCGGTCATTTTTCCTTTTTTATGCTCTTTTTCAATACGTTTCTTACCGCCTCCCTTCTTAATCTGTTCGGTCTCACGATTCATCGACTCCAATAACTCTTCTAACCAATTTTCAGCCATAACCTATCTAATTAATCGTTATTTTTTGGTGGATTTATAATAGATTCTAATTTGTTGACGTTTGAAAATAGCGATTTTGTACTTCTTCTAAAGGTTACTTTTACAATAATATTCTGAAAACCCATTTTCTGATGAATAAAATTTTGTTACTGCTTTTATCATTTTCTCTATTTTTTATTAGCAAGGTAGACGCACAACAGCGTAGCGCTCCCCCTTCAGAATATGAATCACTGCTGCAGCGAGCCGACCAACCCCGGGCCTACACGAATCATATTGTTATCCCCAAAACAGACGGATCGGCAACGTTTGGCGTGATTTTTCGCCTCGATTATGACTTTATCCCGTTTCTGCGTGTACGCCGCGGTATGAACCCTGATCCCGAAGATGCTGAGTATTTTGCACCGGTTCGAATGGGGCTCGAAATTTTTGAAGGTCATGTAAATGAATCACGACGGGCCGACCGGCAGCGGCAAACACGCTCGGTTTTCAGAGAAAATTACAGGGACACCGTTTTCGTGCGAACATTCGAAGAGACAAAATCACGGTTCGATCACGCCCAGGGCTTCCTCTCCACCACCCTCCAACCGGGCAAATATAACTACAATCTGCAGCTCGCACGTGGCGAATCCGTTCGGGAACAGTCATCGCAAAGAAGAAACGTTTCCATCGCCGAGCTTGATACCCTGAAAAGTGCCGGAATAGTACTACTCTCTGATATGGATCGGTCTGATGATAATGCCACAGCCACACTTTTAAACTTTGGGTCAAATGTACTTTATGGCCAGAATTATGATCTGCTGTTTATTTTACCTGATGATGATAGTGAAGAGTATCAATTATCTGTTTATCGCTTACGATCGGGGGATTCCACAAGAAAAGCGGAATCATCTCCTACTTTTGAGGCAACTCTAAACAGAGACGACACTTTTAAAGGCAGAAATGCCCGACTTGAGAAATCCGGCGACGACATAAATTTGAGAATTGATCGGGCAGATTCGGGAATACGTTTTGGATCACTCTCTGTGCCAAATAATGAGTTTGAAAATGCACGTTATAAATTGGAGCTGAAAAATGGCGAAGGAGAACTGATTAGTGAGAGGATTGTAAATTCCCAGTGGCTCGATATGCCTGTAAGCCTTCTTAATATTGATGTAGCTATCAATATGCTCCGTTTTATCGTTGATGATGATAAACTCCGGCAATTGCGGTCAGGTTCCAGTTCAGAAAAAGAGAGAAAATTCAGAGAGTTCTGGGCCGAACGCGACCCCACTCCGGATACTGAGTTCAACGAACTAATGGCTGAATACTACAGCCGTATTGATCGCGCCTACGAACGATTTACCACACCGCAGAATCCCGGCTTCGAAACCGACCAAGGTCGCTCATTTATTGTATATGGTGAGCCAAGAAATATCACCCGCGAATTCCCGACAAATGCCCCCACAAAAGAGATTTGGGAGTATCGAAACAGAACGCTCGTTTTTGAAGCTACAACCGGTTTTGGTGATTTTAGACTGGTAGAAGAACGGTAACGGGTTTATCGGCAAAGCTTAGTTTGCTATTTTCTTTCTATGAAAAAAACAGTCGCTATCAGCATGGGGGATTATAACGGCATCGGGCCGGAAGTAATCCTTAAAACTCTATCCAATTACTCCGCAGAAAATGTGGCTCCACTTGTGCTGGGCCATGAAAAAGTTCTCCGGCATTACGATAATTCAGGCGATCATCATACCGTGACTAAACCGGAAGAAGCACTTCCAGGAAAAGTTAATGTGATGAACTGCGTGGAGGAATCTCAGGTTGAAATCACACCCGGTAAAATCAATAAACAAGCCGGAGCTTGTTCGATGGAAGCCGTAGCAAAAGGAATTGAACTCTGCTTATCAGGAAAAGCCGATGCCCTGGTTACCGCCCCAATATCGAAAGAAGCAATACAGAAAGCAGGATATGATGTACCCGGCCACACCGAATTTTTGGCTGAAAAGACAGAGACGGAAGATTTTATGATGATCCTCGCCAACGAGGATTTGCGAGTTGGATTGGCTACCATTCACGTTCCTCTATCAGCTGTCCCCTCTCTTATCACACAAAAGAGCCTTGTACGGAATCTCTCGATATTAGACAATAGCCTGAGACAAGATTTCGGGCGTTCATCACCAAAAATTGCTGTATTTGGGCTGAACCCTCATGCAGGTGACGGCGGGGTGATTGGAACCGAGGAGATCGACATCATCAAACCGGCAATTATACACGCCCAACAAAATGGAATTGAGGCAGACGGGCCTTTTGCTGCGGACGGTTTTTTTGGCAACAGAATGCAGAATCAAT
>SKWF01000159.1 GCA_007129085.1 Balneolaceae bacterium
GATATTTTGTGCGAATGGAAGAGATGAGCGAAAGCATTCGAATTATCGAACAGTGCCTCGAAAAACTTCCAAAAGGCCCCGTGCGAACCGATAACGCCAAACAGGCGTACCCATCCAAAGATGAAGTTTACTACTCTATGGAGGGTATGATTCACGACTTTATGATGACAGACACCGGAATTTGCCCACCTGAAGGTGCGGAGGCGTATCACGCTGTTGAATCTCCAAAAGGTGAACTTGGATACTTTATCCAAAGTGATGGAACCGGCCACCCCTGGAGATTGAAGGTAAATGCTCCATCATTTGCCAATTTACAAGTACTTGAAAATATACTCGACGGTGAGATGGTGGCTGATACCGTTGTAATTATTGGAGGAGTTGATCCTGTAATGGGAGAAGCAGATAAATAATATTATGGCTTACGAATTCACAGAAGAAGATTTACAAGAAATAGAAAAGATTAAGGCGAAGTATCCTGAGGTTAAGGCAGCAACCCTGCCGGTATTGTGGGTAGCTCAAAACCGATTTGGCCATGTTGAGCCTGATGTGCAGAAGCTTGTTGCAGATACACTCGGACTGCCGCAAGCTCACGTACACGGTGTAGCATCTTTTTATACTCAGTATTATAAAGAGAAAAAGGGCGAGCACGTATTGGATGTCTGCACATGCCTGAGTTGTCAGCTTTGCGGTGGATACGACATTCTTGAACACCTTGAAAACAAACTCGGCATTAAAGCCGGAGAAACAACAGAAGATGGGAAGTTCTCCATCCAGGAAGTTGAATGTCTCGGTGCTTGCGGCTACGCTCCCATGCTCCAGGTTACCAACGATCAATATGTGAATAACCTGACACCTGAAAAAGTTGATGATTTGATCGAAACACTGAAAGCGGGTAAAGAGCCTGAATACGATCAAATTGGAATGCCATTGAGAAAAGTTAAATAAGAAATTATGAGCTCAGCAGACTGGAAAAATTACGAGCGTGTACTTATCCCCGACATCGACGGCTTGGAAAAGATCGATGTTTACGAAGAAAATGGCGGTTATTCTGCATTTAAGGAGGTCCTTACCGACAAGAAAAAATGGGAAGGGCCGAAAAGTGTAGTTGATGAAGTAAAAGCCGCTAATATTCGCGGACGAGGAGGAGCCGGATTTAATGCCGGACTTAAATGGTCATTTATGCCCCCGTCTGATGGCGGCCCCCGCTACCTCGCCTGCAATGGTGATGAATCTGAGCCGGGCACATTTAAAGACCGAAAAATATTTGAGTACAACCCTCACCTGTTTATTGAGGGTGCGTTGATTGCAGCCTACGCCATGGAAGTTACCGCTATCTACGTTTATATCCGTGGAGAATATAAAGTCTACATCGACATGATGGAGAAAGCGGTACAAGATGCCTACGATAAAGGTTTTATAGGCGAAAATATTATGGGGAGCGATTACAGCGTAGATTTTTACGTACACTCCGGTGCCGGAGCCTACATTTGCGGTGAAGAGACCTCCATGCTCGAATCACTTGAAGGAAAGCGTGGTTACCCACGCGTAAAACCCCCTTTCCCCGCGCAAAAGGGACTTTGGGGACGCCCCACAACTATCAACAATATTGAAACTTTGGCCCATGTGCCTAATGTGATTAATCGTGGAGCCGATTGGTTTAGCAGTATTGGGGCAGAAAATCACCCCGGACCGATACTGTACGGAATCTCCGGTCATGTTAATCGACCCGGTGTTTATGAACTCCCAACAGGGATACCCGTACTTACGCTTATTAATGAAGTAGCCGGGGGAATGAGAAATGGGAAAGAACTTAAAGCCGTCATTCCCGGTGGTTCTTCCACTCCTATTGTTCGGGCCGATCAGCTTGATGGGATTACCATGGACAGTGACTCACTTCGTGAAGTGGGAACCATGCTCGGTACTGCCGGAATGGTGGTGATGGACGAGGATACCGATATGGTAGATATGCTGTGGAGAATTTCTCACTTCTACCATCACGAATCATGCGGGCAATGCACCCCTTGCCGCGACGGTACAGGATGGCTCGAGAAGATTCTGCTCCGTATTAAAAACGGCGATGGAGAAATTAAAGATTTAGATCTGCTGCTCGATATCACCACTCAGATGGAAGGACGCACAATTTGTGCCCTTGCCGACGCAGCAGCCTGGCCCGTACGACATACAATTACCCGGTTTCGGGATGAGTTTGAAGCGCGATGTAAAAAGTCCGTTCACGCTATTGCCTGAGGTTGTTGATTGAGCCGTTGAGATTTCAGAATATAGAATTAACGGCGATATTTATCTCAGCCAGGAAAACATTACAAAAAATGAAGTGACCGATGATTTTGATTGAATAAATCATCATTTATAATTCACAAATAACCGATTCAAAAATGCCAGAAGTATTTATAGACGGGAAACGATATGAGTATGAAGGAGATCATCAACTCCTCCAATTCATCCTTGATCAAGGACTAGAAGTCCCATTTTTCTGCTATCACCCCTCCATGTCTATTCCGGCCAACTGCCGGCAGTGTATGGTTAAAGTTGGCCAGCCTGTAAAAGACAGAGAGAGTGGCGAGTATGAACTGGATGAAAATGGCGATCGTGTAATTCGATGGTTTCCTAAACTCCAGACGTCATGTAATATTAAAGTTGCCGACGGTATGGTTGTTCATACCCAGGAGACGGATGAGCTGGTGGAACGTGCACAAAAAGATACTCTTGAATTTATTCTGGCTAATCACCCGCTGGACTGCCCTATTTGCGATCAGGCAGGTGAGTGCCCGCTACAAATTCAAACCTACAAATACGGACCTGAAGGAAGCCGTTTTGAGGTTAAAAAAGTTCACAAACCTAAGCGTGTTCAATTAGGCCCACGTGTAATTTTGGACGCCGAACGATGCATTAACTGTACACGATGTGTCCGATTTACGGATGAGATCAGTGAAACTCATCAACTGACTATCGTTTCGCGAGGTGATAAGAACTATCCAACTACCGCACCCGGAACAGAATTTGACGATAACTACTCGCTTAACACGGTAGACATCTGTCCTGTTGGCGCGCTAACATCGGCTGATTTTAGATTTAAAGCCCGTGTTTGGGAGATGAATCAAACCCCAAGTATTGATATTACGAACGGTAAAGGGACAAATATAGATCTCTGGACTCGTGATAACCTCGTGTTGCGTATCACACCTCGTTTTAACGAAGATGTGAACGACCACTGGATGCCGGATGAAGGGCGCGAAGCCTACAGAGTTTTCAATGAAAACCGTGTGTCCAAACCGGCTCAAAATCTGGATGGCGAACAGGTGAAATCATCCTGGAATAACGCTCTCCTGACACTGGCCGAAAAAATTGAGGAGCACGACGGTAAAGAGGTTCTATTTGTTGGCAGTCCTCATGCATCGGTCGAAGAGAATTACGTTTTGATGAGCGTAGCAAACCTTTTGGGAGCTAAAAACCCGGTCTTCACACCACATATTGAGGAAGGGTACGGAGATGGATTTCTGCTTACTGACGATCAGGCGCCCAACACGAATGGATGCCGTGCACTTGGGCTTGATGAACTATCTGCCGCAGATCTGAAAAAAGAAATTACAGGTGCTAAGATGGTTGTTCTGCTGAATGATCAACTTGTGGATAGAAATGTAGTTTCAGCTAAAGATATCGAAACGCCATTTACGACAGTTTTCGCCACAAATCATTCCGAAACATCTAAAGTTGCCGATCTGGTTATTCCAATTACAACCGCTGCCGAGCATGCTGCGAGTTACGTAAATGTTGACAATCGTGCACAACGAACCGTAGCGGCAAAAGAGACAAAATATACCAATCGACGTCTCGACATCGAGATGTCTGAAGGCCGCCTTGATCGATACGGTACAAGTTTCGACAACTGGGTAACCGAAGACAACAAAGTAGACTGCATGCCCTTCTGGAACTTTACCAGTCAGCTTGCAGACCGGCTTGGCCTTGATCTCTCTTATGACACCGGCAGAGACGTCATGAATGAAATTTCCGAAAAAGTACCTGCATTTAAGGGTGTCAGCTACAGCGAAATGGATGCAAACTCCGGAATAGTACTCGAAGAAACTTCTGATAAAACTGTTAAATCATAACTTTTGGGATGACTGAAATTACCATCACCTCTTACATCATTCTTGGTACCGCTCTTTTCATGCTGCTCAATTCAGCAGCAGTAGCTGTATATGCAGAACGCCGCATAGCCGGACGCATTCAAAATCGGGTAGGACCAAACCGGGTAGGGCCATTTGGACTTTTACAGCCCATTGCAGACGTTCTTAAACTTATCCTGAAAGAGGATGTAACTCCGCACAACAGTTATAAGCTAATTCACACTATTGCGCCGATCATCCCGGTTGTAACAGCATTGATGACGGTAGCGGTTATTCCGTTTGGCGAAGGAATATATGCAACTGACATTAACGCCGGAGTACTTTACCTCTTGGCCGTGGCCTCTCTTGGAGTGTATGGAGTTACACTGGCTGGCTGGGCATCAAACAGTAAATATTCACTACTTGGTGGATTAAGAGCTGCTGCACAGATGATCAGTTACGAACTACCGCTTGGCATGGCTGTAGCTTCAGTTGTACTGTTTGTAGGTTCATTAAGTGTTGTAGATGTGGCAGTTGCACAGGAAAACTGGTGGTTTGTTTTTCTAAACCCCGTTGGAGCAATCATTTTTATTATTGCAGCATTTGCAGAAAGTAATCGAACTCCGTTCGACCTCGTTGAAGCTGAACAGGAACTTGTTGGTGGATTTCACACCGAATACAGCTCAATGAAGTTCGGAATGTTCTTCCTCGCTGAGTATATGCACGTAGTGATTAACTCCATGCTTATGACAACCTTCTTTTTCGGAAGTTACCACCTCCCTTTTGCAGGTTATTGGCTGCCGGAAATGGGTACCGCTGCTAAAGCTATTTTAGATATCACCGTATTTACCGGAAAGACAGCATTTTTCGTATTCCTATTCATCTGGGTACGATGGACTATTCCAAGGTTTAAGTTCAACCAGGTAATGAAACTGGGATGGAGCAGACTACTGCCACTAAGTATCATAAACTTTATTGTTATTGCAGGAATTCTCTTCTTTTTCTTTAACGGATAATACTTGCACAATTTATTAGTTCTTATAAATAGAAGCCCGAATGACAACATTTGGGCTTCTTTGTTTTTACCAATCTTCATCAAATCAATTTATTTATGAATCATCTAAAAACTCTCTCACTACTATTCATCTCTGTATTTCTATTCACCGCTTGCGACCTGGATGAATTAGGCCTTGAAGTGATAGAGATACCTGACGAATTAAATGCCCCAAACTTTTCCACTGTGGAAATGAACCTGGATGCATTCCCCGCTCCGCAGAATAAAGATCATTTTGAAGCTTCATCCGAAGAAACCGGTAATTTCGAAACGGCTCGATCTACCGTACTCATGCTTGATGAACAGCTTCAGCTCTTTACCGGTACTCTCGATCAGATGATCTCCCCTATTGAAAACCTGGATCCCGATAATCAAAACGGCGGTTACACCTGGTTTTATGATGCCTATGCAGAACTTTTGGATGCCCCTCTAGATATCGAAATGCGTGCAAATCTTGGAACATCAACCATAGACTGGACCGGCTATGTTAGTGGTGTAATTGATAATCAAGATGTAGATAACGTGGAGCTTTTTACCGGTGCTACGAATGTTGACGGAAGTGGTGGCGAGTTCAGCCTCAATTTCGGTGAGCAGGGCACCTCTACTTTTTACGACTCATTTATTGATTGGCAGATAGACAATGACGAATTGAGCGATCTTGAACTCAATTTAGAAATTGGAGATGAAAATCTCGCTGTAACTTATTTCTATTCTGTTGAAGGAAACACCGCCACTATTGAAGGGCAAAACGTCATCAATGAACAGTTTACAGACTATGTAATAGAGTGGGACCTCGAAACAGAAGCCGGCAGTATCACAACCGAAGACGGTGGCCAAATGTGCTGGGATGAAAACAAAGAGAATATAAACTGCTGATGACACGATTCATGACCGCCGGAGAAATTTGAGTGCCGGCGGGTTGTTCGATATGTATCACATGTCCGTGTAAGAACGTACCACCCTGTTCGAAATACCGGTCAGGATTTCATGAACATTGGTTTCGGCGCTTTTAGCCCAATCTGATGCATCCAGTGCATCATCGCCCATAAGGATGACTTCCGTCTCCGGGGACAGTTTATCCCCTTTTAAAAACACCATGATGTAATCCATTGTAACATTGCCAACCTGGGGATAAAGCTTTCCGTCAATTAACACCTCCAGCTTATTGCTGATCGAACGCGGAACTCCATCGCCATATCCCACCGGAATGGTTCCGAGATATCCATCTTCGTGGGCTGTCCAGCTGCCGCCGTAACTGACGCTATCACCTTTGGCAACTTTCCGAACCTGAACCAATTTCGATTTCCAGGTCAGTGCCGGTTTCAGCCAATCCACCTGCTTTTTGCCGGCAGTATAGCCACAGATTGTAAGGCCGGATCGAATCATATCAAACCGGTCGATATCGTAATGGACAGATGCTCCCGTATTACTCATATGGGCAAGCGGAACCTCCTCAAATTTCTCCAGAATCGTCTTGAATTTCTTATGCTGATCCTCTACTTCATCGGCACCGGGGTCATCCGCCATCGCGTGGTGCGAATAGATACCGGAACAGATCAACCGCTGATTCAGAACTGCAAGTTGACGAACCTCGGCCGCATCCTCCGGCTTAAATCCAAGCCGTCCCATTCCTGTATCAAAATTCAGATGGTATCTCGTGCCGTCCATCAACACCGAAAAGTGAGTTTTATGGCTGATGGTTGCCGTTAAGTTATGCGTACCGTATGCTGCAGCGTTACGCGAATCGGGCACACCAAATACCAATATCGGCTTTTTGATCCCTCCCATTCTCAGCTCAATCCCCTCATCAACGGTGGCAACGCCAAACTGATCCACATCCTCTTCGATATGCTTCGCCATACGTACAGCACCGTGACCATACCCGTTGCACTTCACAACAGCGAGCATTTTAGGCGGCGATACCCTTTTTTTTACCTCGTTAATATTATCGGTGAGCGTCTGCAGATTTATTTCAGCGTAGGAATTGGGAAAATGGTTCTTCAAGATCTTGCTCCAAACAGTTTTCGTCGTTTATGCTTTTTCAGTATTACGTTAGCAGCGTTATATCCCGCGGCGCCAAATACGCCCCCGCCGGGATGGCAGGATGCACTGCTTAAATATAGATGATCAATCGGCGTTTCGTACCGGCTGAGCTCGGGCGTGGGGCGAAACATAAACATCTGGTCAAAATTCATCTCCACATGCATAACATTTCCGCGCAACAGCCCATGTTTTCGCTCAATATCCAGCGGGGACTGAATATACCAATCAATCAGCTTTCCTTTCATATTTGGAGCATATTTTTCTACCACTCCGTAAATTTTTTCGGCCTCCCGCTCACGGATATCATCCCACTTCAACCCGTTCGCCAACTCGTACGGATGCCACTGCGCCCACGCAAACAGCGTATGCTTGCCATCCTTCGCCACTTCCGGGTCAATTTTCGAGAACGTCATCGCCAATACAGCGGGATCTTCCGGCGGCATCCTCTTCATATAATCCCCAATGGCGCGGTCCATATACTGGGTTGATGGCGCCAAAAGCTGCATTCCGTTGTGTACATGTGGATCTCCGGGGCAAGCCGTGTACTCCGGCAGCTCCTCCACTGCACAGCGAATTACCATTCCAAACCCGTTCCCCACCTGTATATTCTCAACTTTTTTGAACAGGGCCGGGTCCAACTTCTCCCTTCCCACCATTTTCAGCATCGTCGTCTGCACGTGCGCATTCGATACAATCAGGTCGCCTTTATAGTAATCTCCGTTCTCCGTAATCACGCCGTTCGCTTTTCCATCCGCAATATCAATGGTTTTCACCGGGCTGTTGGTGATGATCTCCCCACCGTGATCCTCAATCAGCCGTGCCATCGCCTGGGTCAGCATGCCGCTGCCCCCTTTGGGATGCTTCGCTCCGCTCTGATGCAGCATCGACTGCCA
>SKWF01000140.1 GCA_007129085.1 Balneolaceae bacterium
AGTGAGGAGCTTGCGGTATTCAAATTGATGCCCACTTCGTTTACGCAACTCTCCACCACATCGTCCAGTTTTTTGGAGAGCTGTACCTGGTTGATATCGTGCTGGTACAGGCCAACTCCAATTGATTTCGGATCTATTTTAACGAGTTCGGCAAGCGGATCGAGCACACGCCGTGCAATGGAAATATTTCCACGCTGGGCGGCATCCAGATTGGGGAACTCCTCCCGGGCAACGGTTGATGCAGAGTAGACGGAGGCACCCGCTTCGTTGATAATCATGTAGTGCAGGTTTTCTTCGGGGTGATTCTCTTTCCGCTCCTGAATCAGATCGGCGATAAACTGTTCGGTTTCGCGGCTTCCCGTTCCATTCCCGATCGCAATGAGCGTAACGTTGTGCTTATCCAGCAGCTTGTTGACGGTTTTGGCACTTTCGGCAATTTTCTTTTGTGGCGGGGTAGGGTAGATGGTGGTTCCGGTTTGATACTGTCCCAGTGAATCTACCACCGCAACTTTACAACCGGTGCGGTATGCCGGGTCTATTCCCATCACCACCTGGTTTTTCAGTGGTGGCTGCAGAAGCAGGCTTTTCAGGTTCGTGGCAAACGTCTCAATAGCGTGTTCATCGGCCTTATCGGTCAACTCGTTTCGCAATTCTCGCTCCAGTGATGGCAGTAGAAGCCGTTTATAGGCATCTTCAACGGCATCTTGTAGGTACGGAGTAAAAATCGACACATCGTTGGTAATCACCACATCATCGAGGCTGTTGAGCGTGCGATCATCGTTGAGTTCCAGATTTACAAACAGCACGTTCTCCCGCTCACCACGGTTAATGGCCAGCACCTGGTGCGGTTTTAAGTAGGGTACCCGGTTTCTGAATTCGTAATAATCTTCGTAGTTGGTTCGCTCATCAATGGCTGGGTTTTTTCGGGTTTTAAGCACGCCGTGTTTTCGGATGATCCCTCGTAATTTATCCCGTACATCTACCGATTCATTAATCCACTCGGCCACAATATCGAGGGAAATTTTAAGTGCGGTTTCCGCATCGGGCAGATCTTTATCAGCATCCACAAACGGTTTGGCGTGGTCCAGGGGATTTCCATTTTCAATCTCTTGGTTCCACACTTTTTCAGCCAGCGGTTCTAATCCCTTCTTCTTGGCTTTATCTCCTTTGGTTTCGCGCTTCTTTTTGTACGGCAGGTATAGATCTTCCAGCATTTTCAGATCCTTGCACTCCTTAATCTCTTTTTCCAGCTCCGGTGTGAGTTTATCCTGCTCTTTAATCGCCTTTAAAATGGTTTTTTTGCGATCTTCCAGTGTACGATGGTGTTCTAACTTGTCTCTCACACTGCGGAGCTGTTCTTCATCAAGTCCTCCTGTAGCCTCCTGGCGATAACGGGCTAAGAAAGGAATGGTGGCGCCCTCATCAATAAATCCGGCAACGGATTGAACCTGTTTTGATGAAAGTTGAAGTGTTGAAGCAATATGGTCAAAAATCTGAGAATCGGTCATGGAAATTGTATCTTACATCTTACATTCAGTTATAAAATTGAAGCATCAAAAATAACGTAAATTTTTGGCAAACCCAGATGGATTTTACCCTCGATATAATACGCAAGAGCGCGGTTGAAATTGCAAGAGCAGGTGGTGATTCAACACTCGACTATTTTAAGAAGTCGTTCGATCTCGATTTTAAATCCGACAACTCTCCCGTAACCAATGCCGATCGAAATGCGGAAGAAATTATGCGTAACGAAATCAAACGCCGCTTTCCCGACCACGGAATTATAGGCGAGGAGTTTGGACGGGAGGGCGAAGATAGTGACGTTGTTTGGGTGCTTGACCCTATTGACGGCACGCAGTCGTTCATACACGGTGTTCCTTTCTACACCACGTTGATTGGCGTTTTGGTTGATGGCGAACCCAAAGCCGGGGTGATTTATGCCCCTGCACTTAACGAAATGGTTTCTGCATCCATTGGTGACGGCTGTTTTTTCAATGACAAAAAAGCTACTGTGCGTCATTGCACTAGCCTCGATGAGGCCACGTTTTTAACGACGGATATGGAACACATCGACAAACACAATTTTACTCAACCCTTCGAGGAACTTTTATCCAAAACACGGCTACATCGTACCTGGGGTGATGGATATGGCCATCTGATGGTGGCCGTTGGTCGTGCTGATATCATGTTCGACCCAATACTGAATATCTGGGATGCCGCAGCGTTACTTCCCGTAGTTACCGAGGCCGGGGGAACGTTTATGGATGTACATGGCAATACTACAATCGAAACCGGAAACGCTATTTCCACCAACCCGGAACTGAAACCTGAAATACTTTCCATTTTTAGCTAAGATTATGGTCCGAATTCTACTGGTCAAAACTATTATACTGCTATTATCCATTTCCACACTTCAGGCACAGGAGCAGTGGGATTACCCGGCTTTTCCCGACAGAGATTTCGAATTTGAACACCTGGATGCCGAAATCCGCATCGATCAGGAACAGATAATTGAGGGAGATATTACATACTCCGGCCAATTTCTGGCAAACAGTGTTGATTCCATCTCGCTGGATGCTGTTCGAATGCAGGTCGAGGATGTGATTGTGAATGATCGCACTGTTGATTATGAAATGAGGGGCGATTATTTAAATATAATTTTCCATGAGCCTTTCTCTTCCGGTGATTCGGCCGAAATTCAGATTAAATATCGGGCTCAGCCGATGTTTGGAATTCATCAAAACTACAACGGTACGGTGTGGACATCGCTGCTGCCGCGCTCAACGCGTCACTGGCTACCGGTTATGGATCATCCACGGTCTCAGTTTACAGTGGACTTGTCAATTATCCACCCATCGGCTAAACAAGTTGCAGCCACCGGTGAACAGATAGAAAATGAAGTGGTATCTGTTGATGAAGAGATGACACGCTTTCGTAGCCGATACCCCGTTCCGGTAACGGCACTTTTTTTTGGGATGAACGAATTCGAGACGGTTACAAATTCTGATGGGGATAATCATCTGCATGCCTATTTTGAGTCGGAAAGTTCAATGCCTGAAGATGTAGATGAACTCTTTAGTCTTGCTGATGAAACACTCCGCGAAATGGAAACTCAAACAGGAGTTGATTATCCGCATCGCGACCTGCACATCTTATTCCTGGATGATCTGATGTGGGAGACGGAGCAATCGGGAGCGGGTGCAATCTTAGTGGATCAGAATAAACCCCTGGAACCACAAATTAAGTATGGCATTTTAAGTCAATGGATGGGTGTATTGATTCGTCAGCAGCAGTGGAGTGAACCGGAGATGTTGCAAACCATGAGAGGTTTTTTTGCCAATCGGCTAGATATTTCACCCGAGGATCTCGAACCTATACTTATTGCGGAAGCTGGGTATGATGCTCTTTTGATGCAAAATCTTGAACAGTGGAGCTACTACCTGGAGAACCACCCGGAATTGGATACAGCAATATCTCAAACAGTGTCAGATTTATTTGATTACTCACCGGGAGTGATGGATTGGGAGCAGTTTGTAAGGCTGTTGTACGATCATACCGGACAGCCATTTTTTGAACGCCCGGAGTTTGTACAGCCCGTGGTGGAAGAGGATCCCCACTATACGTACCGTGTTGATATGCAGTGGGATGAGGATGAAAACAGTGTACGTTTTATTTTTGAGACTGATGGCGACTACATCGAAGAGCTGGTAACGGTTCGGGTAGAAGAAGTTACATTAAATGACCGAAACGAACGAGAGCTGACATTCACAGGCGCGCGTGATGAGGTGGAAATGAGCGTATCATCTGGAGTTGAAAATATTATTTTATGGATTGATGAACGTGATGATATTACGTTGGAGGAGCAGAAACCGTTTATGTTTTGGATACATCAAATTAAGAATGCCGATGAACCCGAAGCGAGAAAAGCAGCCGCAGATGGACTTCTGGATTATACCGAAAACCCTGATCTTCAGCTCGCGCTGCGCGATGTATTGAACGTAGAAACGACTCCGGCGGTGTACGCGTCTATTTTAAATACGCTGGCGTATGTAACGGATGGTGCAAGTGGAACTGATGAAATTTTTATGGAGCGATCGAATACAAATCAGCATAAGGATATCCAAAAAGCGGCTGCTGATGCACTTTCAAACTATGTCGGGAATTCTCGCGTAATCAGCAATCTGCGTTCATTGATAACGAATACCGACTATGAAGAGGTTCGGGTGGTTGCTATCAAATCATTGGCGGAAGTGGTTGATCCCGATGCATTCGAAAATATTGTGGAATCTCTTATGGTTCAGGAGCCGATTTTGGATTCTGTACCACTACTGCTTCGTACTCTTGCCGAAAAGGGGAAGGAAGAATCTGCTGTACGATTTTCTGAAACGTTTATAAGCCGCGAATTTCCGTTTACGACCCGATATCGGGTACTCGACCTGATGCTGGAGTATGACCGCTCATCTTCCGGCTGGGAAAATCGACTGGAAGATCTTCTGAATGATCCGGACCCCCGAATTAGATACAAAACATTGGATGCAATGGAATATTTGTCAGACTCTGCAAAAGAATCAGTTACGGAAGGGTATCTCTACGAGGAGTTCGATCAGCGTGTGCGAAGCAGAATGGAGTAGCAAAAATTAGCATTTACCAGCTATCTGTTTCTTCTTCCATCGGCTGCAGAAGGGCGATAACATCTCTGCCATTGTGGTTTGATACGGCTGCATACCAGTAGTCACCCCATTTCCACGATACCACATGCTTACCGTCAACTTCTCGAATGTGGTAATCATCATAGGTTTGGCAATGCTTAACCGCTTCGGGGTCGCGCCGAAGGGAGCTCTTTTTTTCAAGGTCATCAACTTTAAAGGCGAATACGTAAATATACTCATCTTCAGCTTCTTGATGGAATTCTAAAACAGGAGCCTTGAAATTTGGCGTAAAATCGGTATAGATGATCTGAGATATTTCTGCATCACCAAAAAGAGGCATTCTTGGGGAATAGGAGAGTTCTGATTCCAAGTATTCGGCAGCATGATTAATATCAACCGGACTAACTGCTGTTAAAGAAATTTCTTGATTACCCGTGTTTTCAAAATGGTTAAATACAACCTCCTCGAGACTTTGAAATGTGGGGAGCTGACTGGTGGAGGTACGATCGAGTAGTTCAATTGTTACCAATGTAAGAAATAGAATCACTGCTGCAGCCAAAAGATATCGCATAGGCTTAATCAGCTTATATAAAGCGGGTGATTCTTGATTTGTATCGGGTTCATTTCCGAACGTGCCCGGGAGACGCTCAATGTTTGTATCAGACCGTTTTTTTGATTCCAGATCTGAAATCAGATGGTTAATTTTTCTTTTCAGATGCCCCGGGGCTTTTTCCCGGGGATACTTATCCCGTAAAACCTGCTTTATAATTTTCAGGCTTTCATACTGTTTCCGTACTACATCATCTTTTTCGATGTAGGAAAAAAACGCATCCACTTCTACTTTGCTGGCTTCCCCATCAATAATGGAAGGGAGTAAATCTAAAGCCTTTTTTCTTGTTAATTTCATGGTACCACGGAACTAAACTTCTACTTCATAATCTCATACCACTACCTGTCAAGAAATAGAGGCGCAGTGAGTCTGATTTATCAACAGCGTTAATTTTTGAATCATTCATGATTATAGCCATCAAATAAAGAAAAACAGCAATTTAGAATCTGTGTAAAAAAGTTAAATCTCTTTATATCTTCAAAATAAAAAAGGTTCTGCACGTCTCCATGCAGAACCTTTTAAAAGTTTATTTGGGAAAAGAAATTACATGTTGCTGATAATCTCGTCTCCAAACTCTGAACATTTCAGCAGGGTAGCATCTTCCATCTGACGTTCAAAGTCGTAGGTTACTCGTTTACTGCTAATAGCAGCTTCAAGTCCTTTTTCGATCAGGTCAGCCGCTTCTCCCCAACCCATATACCGAAGCATCATTACGGCAGAAAGAATCAGCGAACCGGGGTTCACTTTATCCTGGCCGGTATATTTTGGAGCCGTTCCATGAGTTGCTTCAAAAACCGCAATTCCGGTATCGTAGTTAATGTTTGCTCCCGGTGCAATCCCAATTCCACCTACACAGGCGGCTAGTGCATCAGAGATGTAGTCACCATTTAGGTTCATGGTTGCAATCACGTCGTATTCAGCGGGACGTGTTAATATCTGCTGTAAAAATGCGTCGGCAATTACGTCTTTAATAACGATTCCGTTGGGTAGTTCACACCACGGACCGCCGTCGATCTCTTTGGCGCCAAACTCCTCTTTGGCGAGCTCGTAGCCCCAGTTTTTAAAGCTACCTTCGGTAAACTTCATGATGTTCCCTTTATGAACAAGCGTTACGCTGTCACGACCTTCATCAATTGCATATTTGATGGCAGATCGAACCAGTCGCTTGGTACCCTCAATGGAGATAGGCTTGATGCCGAGTGAGGATGTTTCAGGGAAACGGATATTTTTTGAGCCGAGGTCGTTTATTATAAAATCTCTGAGCTTTTTATTCTCTTCCGTTCCGGTTTGATACTCTATTCCGGCGTAAATATCCTCGGTGTTTTCCCGGAAAATGACCATATCAGTCAGTTCAGGCTCTTTTACCGGGCTTGGTGTACCGGTGTAATATTTCACCGGACGCACACATGCGTAGAGATCCAGCTTTTGGCGAATAGCTACGTTTAGCGACCGAATACCACCACCAACAGGAGTGGTTAATGGGCCTTTGATACCAACTTTATACTCTTGAAATGCCTTTAACGTATCTTCGGGAAGCCATTCATTATTACCATATTCGTTAACAGCTTTTTCACCGGCATACACTTCAAACCAGTTGATTTTTTTCTCGCCGTTATACGCTTTTTTTACAGCGCTGTCTACAACATTTTTCATAACGGGAGAGATATCGATACCGATTCCGTCTCCTTCGATATAGGGAACAATGGGATCGTTGGCAACATCTACCGATCCATCAGAATTGTTTTTGATGATAGTTCCTTTATCAGGTCTTTTTAATTTATCAAAGCTCATTTAATCCATGATTTCATTGCGGTTATTTTTCATCATTATAAAATAGCGAAAAAAAGTTACGTTTGCTGAACATACGGTGTGATTCTCCCACCGTGATGAAATTACCGGAATTTTCACTGCAACTTCACGGGTTCAAATTGTATATTTGCAATGTTGATATAAATATGACGTTACGTATCAAAAAACGGAGTCATTATGATTAGACCGATGTTTGGCCCACGTAAGAAGCCAAAGAAATTTAATATGCCGCTGCGCTACTACGATCCCAAAGAGGATGAACGGCGAAGGCGACGAATTCGAATTAAGCCAAAACGCCGAAAATCCAAACAGGGTATGCGAGTATTTGTTTACGCAGTCGGTCTCGCATTCGTAGTCTGGATTATATCCATACTGTAAATACCAATCTTTTAACTACCCAACGTTTACTTGAGTACAACAAAGGAAACGGATAGCTCCATTATCAGGCCGATGCCGCCTGAACTCTCCAACAAAATTGCAGCCGGTGAGGTAATCCAACGTCCGGCATCCGTAGCCAAAGAGCTGCTGGATAACGCCATTGATGCCGGTGCAGATCGTATAAAGCTGGTTATTCAACAAGCGGGACGCACACTCATCCAGGTGATTGATAACGGTTGCGGGATGTCTGCTGACGATATCCGGCTCTGTTTTGAGCGTCACGCTACATCAAAAATCCAATCCATAGACGATCTCTACAAAATTCGCACGATGGGGTTTCGCGGCGAGGCAATGGCTTCCATTGCGTCGATCTCGCAGATTGAGATGAAAACCAAAAGGGTGGAGGATGACGCCGGTTACCGATATGAAATTTGGGGCGGGGAAGAGCGTACGTTTGAACCGACGGCTACGGATGATGGCACCTCCATCGCGGTACGAAACCTGTTTTACAACGTGCCGGCACGTCGACAGTTTTTAAAGACCGATGCCACAGAGCTGCGTCACATCATGA
>SKWF01000342.1 GCA_007129085.1 Balneolaceae bacterium
AAACGTTAACCGGCGGTCGGCATCTTCATCACCGGAGATATCGATCTCATTTTTTACCGTTTTAATAATTTCTAGAACGCGATCTGTTACCACCGGCCGCTGAGCACAAATCAGCTCAATTTCTGTAGCCAGTCTTCCTTTTATATTTTCGATAGATATTTTGGTGGTGAGAAAATCGAAAAGCACCTTAATTTTTCTCCGGGTAGCTTCATCCATCGAACGGCTCTCCTCCGCACCCGCAGGAAAAATTAGATCCAGGTTATTCACGAGAGTTTCTTCAAGAAATGTTCGTGCTTTCCCGGCAGAAAACTTTTTATGGGTGATATCCCCTTCAGCAATTGCAAGTATTCGCAGCTCGCTTGCAATTTCAACAATGGTATTCTGATCTCCCGATTTGAGGGTTCCTCCAACCAGTGCCGGAACCAGGCGGGCCGGATCATCCCACATGGTATCTCCAAAAATCCCCGCCTCCGTCAGCTCGCTGATATGTTCATACAAAAAACGGACGCCTTCATCGGTATCCGTTAGAATATCCAGACTGCTCAACAGCTTTTTCTTGTGAGTTTCTGCCAGCAGTGGTTTGGATTCTTTGAAGTTTTCAAGCGTTTCAAAAAATTTCTTCTTAACGCCTTTTGGTAGCGGTTTACTGCTTTTTTTCAATGTGACTCTGGATCTTAGATTTAATGTCGTTGTAATTTCTAATGTAGAAATTTCAGGATCGTTTCCAACCATCAATTAGTAAATCCCGAACAATCCTTAACATGAAAAATTGTGCGGTTGTAGTAAATACTTGTAGGAAAAAGATGTCTCCCCAATAAGCGGGGAGACTCTTTCTGCTTCTTTACTTTACGCGTAGAAATCTACGTCTTGGTAATGGCGCAACAGTTCACGCATTCTGTCGGGATCATCACCGTTAAAAAATACCGTACCGTAGTGATTACCAAATCCTTCCCGTTGATCAGACACTTTGTGCTCCGATGGAGTATATAGGGTATGATCTTCAAAGAAAGAGTCCTCCTTCAGCTCATCCGGGATTTGGAGCTTCGTAATATGGCCCGGCTTCGGATATACCATCACGCTTCCGGCATAATCCTGATCCTCTTTTATGTCCTGCTTCGGGAAGAAATTCTCCACCTCTTCATCCGTGGCAGAAGGATCACTGCAGAGAACAAGCCCTTGAATCGGATCAAATCCGTGCGCTTTTTCAATCAATTCAAAGATATGTCCACCCGGAATTCGGCAGGCTACCTCGCCAAAACTGAGCGTATTATCTTCAGTAAGGAACCATTCGGGATGGATTACTCCATATTCAATACCGAATGATTTTACGAGCCGCTCCATCGCTTCGCGAATAAGAGGACGTTTCTCCTCCAGCTCCGGCCCGGCCGGCACAAAGTTGGAATACCCAAGCTTTACGTATTCAGTAATATTCAAAAACCGAATTTTCCCGTTATGGATAAATGCCTCGCAGGAAAATTCTTTCCCGGGCAGATGGCTCTCCACCATGCATGGAAAATCTTTATCAATCACTTTATCGTCGATATCCTGCTTGCTACGCAATAGTTTATGCCCCACTGTTCCGGCAGCACTGAATGGTTTCAAGTGTACCCAAGCATCTTCCTCGCCATCAAGCTGCAGATTAGCTTCATTTAAACGCTCCATAAAATCGTGAACACCCTGCCGTGTATAAACCTCTTCGAACAGTCCCACCCTGAGGCCTGCAAGAAGTGCTTTTCTCTTCATAATCGCTTTATTACGGAATAGATAAGCTCGGTTCAGCAATCGCGGGTCATCCCGAAAAATTGAGTTCAGTGCCCCCGCCCATTCCACGGTTTCCTCAAAAAGCGGAACTGCAAAACCGACATCATGCTGATCGAGAAGCTCCTTAAGCTGTAAACTGTTTGATTTTTCATTCCAGTCGTTAAAATTCCAGCCCACAAACGGAATGTCGTTATCCTTTGCTGCCTGTTCAAACTCAGGGAAACTAACCACCACAAATGGGCGGTCCATTTTCTGCATACTTTCTATCGCCTGTAGGCTCCAACCTAAAAGTGCTACTTTTTTATCCATGTGTTCAGTCTTTTTTCTCTTATGTTTTTATTAAAATAGAAATTACCTGATCGACTTTCAGGCATATTAAGTAATTGAATTTCATTCACTTACATTTATATAATGAATTGCTAGGTGCTATCATTCCAAATATGTTGAAGCTGTAGTTTCGGTTTGATGAACTCCCTGTTTTCACTCCCTAAACGATACGGAACCGGCTTGCCATTTGAACGATATTCTTTAACTTTATTTTTCTATCAACACAAGTAACAACTAATTCCAACAAAACGGAGAACAAATCGTGGCTGATCATAAACTCGCCGGAAAAAAAGCGCCCTATTCCCTGCTCGAAAATATTCCCAGGCTTATCACTTCGTACTACTCCCATCAACCCGATCCTTCAAATATTCATCAGGCCGTCTCTTTTGGAACCTCCGGCCATCGCGGATCATCACTGAACAGTACATTTAATGAAGATCATATCGTTGCAATCAGCCAGGCCGTTGCCGATTACCGGGTTCAAAACGGCATCAAAGGTCCGCTATATATTGGGATGGATACCCACGCACTTTCTGAGCCGGCACTGGTTTCCGCCATTGAAGTTTTTGCAGCCAACGATATTGAAATCCGCTACCAAACCGATTTTGGATACACCCCAACACCGGCGGTTTCGCACGCTATTTTGAGCTGGAACAATAATTCCGCCAACAAAACAAAAGCGGATGGCGTGGTCATCACCCCATCACACAACCCGCCCGCAGACGGTGGGTTTAAATACAACGCTGTACACGGCGGGCCGGCGGGGTCAGATATCACGGCCAAAATTGAGAAAACTGCGAATATCTACCTGGAGGAAGAGCTTACCGGAGTAAACCGAATTCCCCTGCAGAAAGCATTAAAAAAGAGCTCTACGCAGCCGTTTGATTACATCACGCCGTATATCAGCGATTTAAAAAATGTGATTGACATGGATGTGATTGCCGAATCCGGATTAAAAATCGGAGCTGATCCAATGGGTGGTTCCGGTATCGACTACTGGGAACCGATTGCCGAAATGTACGGGCTGAACCTGGAGGTTGTAAACAAAGAGGTGGACTCCACATTCCGATTTATGACTGTTGATAAAGACGGTAAAATTCGGATGGACTGCTCCTCTCCACACGCCATGGCCAGCCTGATTGAGCTGAAGGATAAATACGATATTGCCTTCGGCAACGACACCGATTTCGACCGCCACGGCATTGTTACAAAAAGCGGGTTGATGAACCCTAATCACTATCTCTCCGTGGCCATTCAGTATCTGTTTCAAAATCGGCCCGGCTGGAATGAAGATGCCGCGATCGGGAAAACATTGGTATCGAGCAGCATGATCGATCGCGTGGCAAAATCGATCAATCGAAACCTGGCGGAAGTGCCGGTAGGTTTTAAATGGTTTGTGGATGGATTGCTGCACGGCAGTTACGGATTCGGCGGAGAAGAGAGCGCCGGAGCCTCCTTCCTGAAAAAAGATGGCACGGTATGGTCTACCGATAAAGATGGCATTATTCTGAACCTGCTGGCCGCGGAAATCACGGCGAAAACGGGGAAAAGCCCATCAGAACACTACGAGCAGCTGGAAGAAAAATTTGGCAGCCCCGTCTATGAGCGGTTGGATGCACCGGCAACGCTCGAAGAGAAGAAAGTTCTTAAAAATCTATCGCCTGACCAGGTGAAAGCAGATCAACTTGCCGGCGAACCTATATTGAAAAAACTAACCCATGCTCCCGGCAATAATGCCCCGATTGGAGGACTGAAAGTTGAAACCGAAAACGGATGGTTTGCCGCCCGTCCATCCGGCACGGAGGATATCTACAAAATCTACACGGAGAGCTTTAAAGGAGCAGATCATCTGAAAAAGATCCAGAAAGAGGCAATTTCTATCGTTGATAAGGTGCTTGGCAAATAGCTCTACTGAACCTTATTAACGGTATAAATCTATCCCGGTGTAGATTTGTCGGTTTTTACAGGTATGCAAAAATACCTGCTGCAATTAGAAGCAGCAAGCCAACGATAATTGCAACTCTGCGAATATAAATATGAAGCATGATTCTCCTTTTTATGCGATGTTAAATCGTTCAGAATTCACCCTGTAAATTGGCACTCCCCAACTGTTGAGTGTTGTTTCAACAGCATCCATCATTGGGGGTGGACCACATACAAAAAATTCACAGTTGGAAAAATCAGACGGAATATGACGCTTCATTACGTCTTTATCGATAAGCCCGGTTTCACCTTGCCAATCCTCAGGCGGATTTTCAAGAACATGAACAATCTTTACATTCAATTCCGCTGAGTAGACTTTTAGCTCTTCATAAAAAGGTGTCAACTCTATAGATGGTGTTCCATAAATAACGGTGAACTCCCGTTGATCCTGCCTATTGCGCATCGCATCCAATACACTCACAACCGGAGTTATCCCAATCCCGCCGACGATAAACACACTGTGTATTGACCGGGATTCACTCAACGTAAAACTGCCATAAGGGCCTTCAATAAACGCTTTTGTACCCAGTTCAACATTTCCAATTTCAGAAGTAAAATCACCCAACTCTTTAATTGTTAACCGAATCGATTTTTTCTTAGGTGATGAGGAGATTGTAAATGGGTGCTGCTGAAGACTAAACGGACTGTTTCCAAAAGTAACCCATACAAACTGTCCGGCTGTGAAATCGAGTCCCGGGTGGCCATCCGGTTCAAATTCAATCGACCAAATGCCATCTACTTCTTGCTTTACAGATGAAACTCTCCACGGTTTTTTTCGCATCTTCATAGGGCGCCATACCCGATTATGAATAAGCATTCCCATAGCAGCGAGAGAGAGTCCGGCCCAGGTTATCTGCTGCCAAAGTTCAGATATATAGTAGCCTACTTGTAAAATGTGAACCGTTCCCACAAATACAACGAACAGTGCCAAAACACCATGTGATGCACGCCACCATTCATAAATAATACCCATTTTTTCTCTCCAGTACGTTGTAGCAACAAGGGCTGTAATTGCAATAATCACCCCTATGAGAGCTACAGCACGTGGAAGGTTCACAGTGGGGTCTAAAAACTTTAAATATTCTAAATCAGCAACAAACAGAATGATAAAATGCCCAATAATAAACCCCCAGGCGATGTATCCCATCTGCCCGTGAAACTGAAGGAGTTCATCTAAACCAAAAGGTGCACCAATTTTGCTGTAGCGTGCAGTTAAGACAAACTGTAGTCCCATCATGGCTAACCCTATAAATCCGATGGCCACACCAAACTCTATTAAAAACCCACGGTTTTCACCACTGTGGCCAACTGCTGCAAGAAACAAAGGAGCAAGAACCAAAACGAGGAACAGGATTAACCATTTAAGTGAATTTTTAACAAAGTTGACTCTCGTTACCATACCCACCTCTTATTCGATTTAGTTTAGCCTCTATATATAAATTTTTTTAGAACTATCATTTTAAAAATTTATCAATCTATAATTTTATTAAATCTCTCGTGAGCTGCTTTTTCCAGCGATTCCCGGTGGTCGGGGTGCGCAATGTCGATCAGTTTTTTCGCCCGCCTTCGGAGACTCTGCCCATACAGGTTCGCCACGCCATATTCCGTTACGATATATTGAACATGAGCCCGTGTTGTTACAACTCCCGCACCCGGTTTTAAAAACGGCACAATTTTCGACTCTCCTTTTGCCGTGCTCGATGGCAGCGCGATAATAGGTTTTCCTCCCTCCGACAACGATGCTCCCCGGATAAAATCCATCTGCCCACCTACGCCCGAATATTGATAGGTCCCGATGGAATCGGCGCAAACCTGGCCTGTCAGGTCAATCTCAATGGCGCTGTTGATTGCCGTAACTTTGGGGTTTCTCCGAATCACCGCCGTATCGTTTACGTAGGTGCAGTCCAGCATTTGAACGAGCGGATTATCATCCATAAAATCGTAGAGTTTCCGTGTGCCCATTGCAAACGACGAGACTACTTTCCCGGGATGAACGCGTTTCTCTTTATTATTTACAACCCCGGATTCAATAAGCGGAATCAATCCATCCGAAAACATTTCGGTATGGATACCCAAGTTTTTGTGTTTTCCAAGCGATGCCAACACCGCATCGGGGATACTGCCGATTCCCATCTGCAGAGTTGCTCCATTTTCCACAAGGTTTGCACAGTGCCGGCCTATTTTCAGCTCCACGGGACTAAGCTCCGCCGGATAATGCTCCGGTATCTGCTCATCCGATTCAATAGCATAATTAATTTCACTTTTATGGATCAATCCATCCCCGTGAGTACGTGGCATATTTGGATTTACCTGGGCAATAACTGTATCCGCATTCAGTATAGCAGCACGAGTTGCATCCACTGAAATTCCAAGCGAACAGTAGCCATGTTTATCAGGAGGACTTACCTGGATGAGCGCCGCATTTAAGTTTACAATTCCCTGGCTGAAAAGCTGTGGCACTTCACTCAAAAATACCGGAATGTAATCTGCCTCACCGGTTTTTATGGCACTCCGAACATTTTTGCCCACAAAAAATACATGGGTTTTAAAACTCTGCCGATATTCCGGCTTGGAATAAGGAGCGTCTCCTTCGGTATGGAGATGAAAGATTTGAACCTTTCGCAACTCTTTGTGGCGATCCGTGAGTGCCTGAATAAGAGCTTGTGGAGCAGCAGCGGCGGTGTGAATAAAAATATGATCTCTCGATTGGATATAACTTACGGCCTCTTCGGGGGATACTATCTGCATGAATGTAGTTTTTTATTTTATTTTTCTCTTCTACCGTTTAAAATACAAATTCTATGCTTTATTCTCTGCTCATGCAACGATTCTTGCGCGTAATTCCTTCTGTGGATTACAATTACCATTCTTAAAAAATTAGTTATGGCCCGAACACGAAAAGAGCTTACCGACGCTGAGAAAAAAACTATCGATGAGCTTGTTGAGACGTTCATCAACCCGAGTGTATGCCATTATGGAGTGCCACAGCGTGGTGTTGCCCGATATGATAAGCGTGAAAATATGTATGGCGGAGACGGCACGGTGTATCTTTTGCAACTTTTTGAAGAAGGAGAGCTCGTGAATAATAGAATTGGGGCATATATGGTTTTACCAAGTTCCAGCGACAGTGCCGGATTTCATACCCACGGCACCCGACAGGAGCAGGAGCTATATGTGGTGATGAGTGGCAAGGGCGAATATCATGAAAAAGACCGGTCTGATGCGGAATCGAGAACGTTTAACATCGGTAGGGGAAGTGTTACAACCGTTCGGGGTGATGCCCATCACGCTGTATCAAATACCGGAGATGAGCCGCTTATTATATTTGTAATAACGACAAATGAACCGGGTTGATTTCAGTTTTTAGTGAAAAAATTTACTCTTCAAGTATGGGAATTCGAATGCCCTGATCGTTTAACAGTGCGCGATTTTCGTTGTAGAATTGTTTCACCTCATCGATACCAACAGCGTAGGTGATTCCATAATTAATGCGTTGGCTGCGCTGAGTATAGATCGCTCCGGTATACTCTAAATCGGGGCGAAATTCTCTTTCTTGATCCCGTTCGGGAACTAGGTATTCCTCTTGCCCTCCCGAAGCTGATGAAAGCATTCCAACCCATTCCATACCGGAGCCGTCAGCCCGTTCTGCAAATACCGAGCCGCCACTAAAGCCGCGATTAAATGAGGCATCGAGCACAAAGCTTCGCCGTTCTGTTTGCGTCGATCGGCTTACCATTGCGCGGGTTACCATCTCCATTCCCATAGGATATCCAATTGCATACACCTGATCAGTCCAGTCGAGGTCGCCGGAGCTCCCTACAGAAAGTGCGAGTGGAGTTAAGTGTGGCCGATCACCCGATTCCCAACTGCGGACCATAAATGCCAGGTCTCGATTAGGGTCTGCCGCAGCTACATCAAAATCGTAAATGTT
>SKWF01000284.1 GCA_007129085.1 Balneolaceae bacterium
AATAACGTGGTTGATATCACTAACTTTGTTCTGCACGAAATTGGTCAGCCGCTGCACGCTTTCGATTACGACAAAATTGGCGGAAAGAAGATCAGCGTAAAAACGTTTGATAAAAAGACGAAGTTTAAGACTTTGGATGATCAAGAGCGGGATGTGCCGGCCGATACCCTCTTTATTTGTGATGGCAGCGGCCCGGTAGCCATAGCCGGTGTGATGGGTGGCGAAAGCTCAGAAGTCTCCAACGAGACCAATAAGATTTTAATCGAAAGTGCCTATTTCGATCCATCTTCCATACGAAAAGCATCCAAAGCACTTGCTCTGCAGACGGATAGCTCGTACCGGTTTGAGCGCGGAATTGATCCCACAATTCAATACAAGGCCGCAAAACGTGCAGCAGATCTGATTGCAGAAATTGCCGGTGGAACTGTCCGGGAAACTTATACAGATGTTCATCCCGTAAAACCGGAGCAGGCATCGTTAACACTTCGCCCGTCGCGGGTAAACAAAGTGCTTGGAACAGATCTGAATAGAGAGAAAATGACGGAAATTCTATCCGCATTGGAGTTTGAAATCACTGACGAAAGTGAAGATCTCATCACATGTACCGTTCCTTTTTTCCGGCCTGATGTTTCCCGGGAAGTTGACTTAATTGAAGAGGTCGGCCGAGTATTCGATTATAACAACATTCCTACTCCGGACTCCTCCCCATTTTTTACGCCGGAATCTCTCACCGACTGGGAGCGATTTAATGAAAATATCCGCTCCGCGGCAAAAGCACTTGCCTATAAAGAGATTTCAACCAACTCTCTCCTATCAAAAAAGGAGTCAGACTTGTTGGCCGATGAAAAGATACAGATTCAAACTCTGAATCCGGTTTCACAGGAAAATACCACACTTCGTACTCATCTTACGGCTGGATTCTTAAAAGCGGTACAGTACAATTTTAACCGTAAAGAAAACCAACTTCGGTTTTTTGAAATTGGCCATACGTTTAAGAAAGATAAAAACGGGACATGGATTGATGGTGTGAAAGAGCACACCCATCTCCTTTTCGGGCTTAGTGGATTCAAGACATTCGAAAGCTGGTCAGGCGAACCGCAGCCATTCTCTATATACGATTTAAAAGCAGACGTAGAAGCTTTTTTCCGTGATTTTGGTGTTGAAGGTTCTGTTGAGCAGAATGCTGTTAACAACTATCAACTGGAATATTCTATTGGTGAAAAACTGGTGGGTACACTGCGGATTGTTGATGATTCGCTGAAGAAAGGTTTCGATATCAAAGAGGATGCATTTGTTGCGGAAATTGATGTAACGGAGCTTTATAATCTTGGGTATGCCTCAAATGATGTTGAGTATCAAAAAGTTTCGAAATATCCATCATTTGAATTTGATGCAGCTTTTATTGTTGATCAAGCGATCAGAGCCGGCGATCTTGCTAGGGAAATTCATTCCACGGCCGATGAAACACTAAAAAATGTGGATGTATTTGATGTTTACGAAGGAGAAAACCTTGGATCAGGCAAAAAAAGTATTGCTTTTAGGCTTTCTTTTTTAGATTCTAATAAAACATTGACAATCAATGATGTAGAACCGAAGGTTCAAAAAGTTGTTCAATCATTGAAGAAGAAGTTCGATGCCAAATTGAGATCTTAAACGTGTCGTTATGGAATCCAACAACGTTCAGAGGGATACTTTTTATAAGCTGCTTAGCCAGGTAAAAGATCGGGTTAGCGGGCTTAATAAAGAGATCAAAGAGCTTAAGCGTGAAAATTTAAAACTTAAAAGTGACCTCGAAAAAATTCAGAAAGAGCAGAACGATATATTTTCTGATATCAGTGAGTCAGACCGTATTGCGATGAAGCATCAGGTAAAATCACTGATCGAAAAAATTGAAAATCATGTAGAGGGTTGATATGCAATCAATTAAAGTAAATGTTTTTGGTAAACAGATCCCCATTAAGGTAAATGACGATGAGGTGGAAAACATGAAGCGTATTGCTAATTATGTGGATGAAAAGTTTAAAGCCTATAGGCAACAACTCACCAACCAACCCGATTCTACTGTGATGATATTGGCATCTCTAAGCATCGCAGAAGAACTTTTTGAACTCCGGGTTAAAAACGAAGAGTTCAAAGAAAAAGAGAATGAGTTAATGGATGAAGTAAACGAAGATATTCAGAAGCTCATTGAAGAAATTTTATAATACCGCAAAAAGTTTTTTATCCGAGGAATCAAACTGCCTATTTCTCCGTTAGAATAGCATGTATAAAGGCGAACGTTTTAACAGCATTACTCACCTCATAGGCTCTATAGCCTCCGTAATAGGTTTCTTTATTCTCCTTTATCTCGCTATTACACAGGGAGATATATGGAAAATTGTCAGCTTTGCTGTTTACGGAAGTAGCCTGGTTCTCTTGTATACCTTTTCTACTCTCTATCACAGCTTTCAAGGAAAGTTGAAAAAGATTTTTCAGAAACTCGATCACGTAGCTATTTATTTACTCATAGCCGGAACCTATACCCCATTTACGTTGGTAACTTTACGGGGTGAAACTGGCTGGACCATATTCGCCATCGTTTGGGGACTGGCTACACTCGGTATCATTATTGATCTGATACCTTCAAAAGGGCACCGGATATTTCCTCTTATTATATATTTGATGATGGGATGGTTAGCAATTTTGATTGTAGACCCGCTGATGGCTGAGCTCTCTACTACAGGTTTTTACTGGCTGATTACCGGCGGAATGTTCTACACATTCGGTGTAATATTTTATGTAATCGATTACAGACACAGATTTGCCCACGGTATCTGGCACATTTTTGTGCTAGCCGGTAGTTTTACCCACTTTTTTACAGTAACACAGTTTGTTGCGTAACCGACCTACCCTCACCCACTTTCTTTATTTTTACTCTTATCATCCTTCGATTTTTCTTACCTTAAATAGATGTTAATTTTAACTCTATCACAGTTGTGTGCCAAAGGAAGCAAAACTATTTTTTATCGCCGATATTGTAGGTGAACCTGGACTCGAACTCCTTGAAACCATTCTTCCCGGACTTTTAAAAAAGCATGAACCCGATTTTGTTATCGCCAATGCCGAAAATTCTCATCAAGGGCGAGGGTTAAACCAATCGATCGTAAAACGTCTCTATGATATCGGAGTGAATGTAATTACAGGTGGTAATCACTCCTTTGATAAATGGAAGATATTTGGGTATATGAACAGTGATCCCAATTTGTTGCGACCTTTAAATTATCCAAAAGGGAATTCGGGGAATGGATACGGTATATATGATCTACCCGGTTTTGATAAAAAAATTGCTGTATTAAACCTCCAGGGCCGCACATTTCTCCCTGATATTGATGATCCATTCTCTACATCAGACTGGGCACTTAAAAATATTAAAGAAGAGACAGATTTAATATTTGTGGATTTTCATGCAGAAGCAACTGCAGAAAAAGTTGCCATGGGTTGGCATCTTGATGGAGACGTTTCAGTTATGGTTGGCACACATACTCATATTCCAACAAATGATGCCAGAATACTGCCACAAGGCACAGGGTATATAACCGATGCCGGTATGACCGGTCCGTTTGATTCGGTAATCGGTATGAATAAAAAAACTGCATTGAACCGATTTCGACTTGGGACACCGCAAAAATATATCATCGCCAAAAAAGATAATCGAATGTGTGCCGTTTTAGCGACTGTTGATACAGAGAAAAACAGTTGCACGCATATTGAATCACTCATTTACCCCGAATTTAAAAACAGTACCGGATGAATAGTACAAACAGTACAGTCTTACGCTGTAACCACATAAAAAAGAGTTTTGATTCAGAATCGGACAAAGGAAAACTCGAAATTCTTACCGATGTAAATCTATCTGTTAAACAGTCTGAAATAATCGCGGTTATTGGTTCCAGCGGATGTGGTAAGAGTACGCTTCTTCACATTATGGGCGGCCTCGATAAACCTGACAGCGGAGAAATTTGGTGGGATGATAAGCCGATCCACAAATATAACACAGATGAACTTGCCGGATTGCGAAACAGAAATATTGGATTCGTATTTCAGTTCCACCATCTGTTACCGGAATTTACGGCCATGGAAAACGTAATGATGCCGGGCTTAATTAAAGGGACACCAAAAGCTGAAGCTGAAGATCGTGCCACCTCCCTTCTCGATCGCTTTGGGCTTAAACAACGTCTGCATCACCGCCCATCTCAACTATCGGGTGGAGAACAACAACGTGTATCGATGGCACGCGCATTAATGAATAATCCATCAACAATTTTGGCTGATGAACCCACCGGCAATCTGGACGAAAAAAATACGGACTCTATATTATCTCTGTTGTTCGAACTACGTGAAGAAGAGAATGTGTCTATCGTGCTAATCACCCATGAAAATGAAATTGCTGAACGGTGCGATTCAATTTACACACTTCATAATGGGGTTCTTGAACAGAGTGAATAATTCACTTTGAACTCTTGGTTAAATCCATAAACTGTGATAACTTTCACAGCTTGAAATAAAAATTTCCAACGACTTAATATTTATGAGTAAGCGACTAAAAGGCGAAGATTTAGAACAGGATATTCTAATTGAATATTCCTCCCGGTTCATGCACTATTATGAACAAAATAAAGCTACCGTAGTTGGTGGTGGGTTAGCGATAGTTGCTATAATTGGTTTGGCTATTGGATATTTTGTCTATTCCGGTCAACAAGAAACGGAAGCAGCAAATTTACTTGGTCAAGCTGAACAGCAGTTTATGCAGGGAAATTATCAAACAGCTCTTTACGGGGATGATGATGAATTTACCATTGGATTTGTTCAGATAGCTGATAATTACAGCCGAACAAATGCCGGCAACCTTGCCAACTATTACGCAGCTGTTTCCGAGTTTGAGATGGAAAACTATGATGATGCTCTTTATCATATAAAAAACTTCTCAATACCTAACGGAATTGTTGGCGTATCCCCAATTACTCTTCACGCTATTATCTTGTCAGAATTGGAGCGATATGAAGAAGCAGCAGAAATGTATGTTAAAGCTGCCAAGTGGGATGAAAACAGCTCTACGACTCCTCACAACCTTTTAGAAGCAGCTTTTGCTTATAAAGAGGCCGGGATGAATAGAGAAGCGACTGACCTGTTGGATGAGTTACTGAGAGACTATCCGAACAGTAATCAAGCCGCAGAAGCTGAACGACTGTTGGGACAGCTTACCCAATAAAGGTTTACTTTTAGTACGAAATTGAAAACAGGCCCTGTATTTATCATACAGGGCCTGTTTTTTTATGGGACACAATAGATTTGAGCAGTGTGTATGTACAACCTGTCAGCACCCACAGGACTGTGTACGCCAACCGGCTGATCTGACAGCGTTGGGTTTACTGGTATGAACCGTACATTTTTTAAAACTGATTAATATTTGTCCGACGCTGGCAGAAACCCGGAAATGCACCGGGCATGCTGTCAGGTCTTCTAAAGAATCGGATTTACATATTCCGCCGATACTGCCCGCCAACTTCGTATAGCGCTGTGGAAATTTGACCAAGAGATGCATACTTCACGGTTTCCATCAGCTCTTCAAACAGATTTCCATCATTTCGGGCAACTTTCTTCAACCTTTGTAAAGCATTTTCAGCTTGTTCTTGATGTATGTTTTGAAACTGCTCAAGGTTGTCTATCTGCTGCTTTTTCTCTTTTTCAGTAGATCGAATTAAATCTACTTTCTTCTCATCTTCCGAACTCTTTTTATCATTCAAGAATGTGTTCACTCCTATAATGGGAAGCTCACCTGAGTGTTTTTGAGACTCGTAATAGAGACTCTCCTCTTGAATTTTTCCACGCTGATACATGCTCTCCATCGCACCAAGAACACCACCGCGATCTGTAATACGGTCAAATTCAGCAAGAATAGCCTCTTCAACAAGATCGGTCATATCTTCAATGATATATGAACCTTGAAGCGGATTTTCATTCTTAGTCATCCCCATCTCTTTGTTGATAATAAGCTGAATGGCTAGTGCACGGCGCACAGACTCCTCTGTCGGCGTAGTTATAGCTTCATCAAAGGCATTGGTATGCAGAGAATTACAGTTGTCGTATACCGCCATTAACGCCTGCAGTGTTGTCCGGATATCATTAAACTGAATCTCCTGGGCGTGCAGCGATCGGCCACTGGTTTGAATATGGTATTTCAGCTTTTGTGACCGCTCATTTGCAGCGTATTTCTCTTTCATTGCAATCGCCCAAATACGGCGAGCAACCCGCCCGATCACGGCATATTCCGGATCAAGCCCGTTGCTGAAAAAGAATGAGAGATTGTGGGCAAAATCGTCAATATCCAATCCTCTGGAGAGATAATACTCTACGTAGGTGAACCCATTGGCAAGCGTAAATGCGGCTTGTGTAATCGGATTTGCCCCAGCCTCGGCAATATGATAACCGGAGATCGATACGGAGTAATAATTCCTCACCCCTTTCTCGGTAAAGTAACTCTGCACATCCCCCATCATCTTCAACGCAAATTCAGTTGAAAATATACAGGTGTTTTGCGCCTGATCTTCTTTAAGGATATCAGCCTGAACCGTTCCACGAACTACCTTTAGCGCATTTGCTTTTATCGATTCGTATGTCTTCTTGTCCACAAGCTGATCTCCGCTGATTCCAAGCGTGCCCAATCCAAATCCATCACTTCCATTGGGGAGATCTTCTCCATAGTTGGGCTGAGAGAGTTTCTTTTTCTCAAATATCGATTCAATCTTCTTCTTTGCTTCCTCCCATTTCCCTTCGTTTTTAAGATGCCGCTCGATTTCCTGATCAATGACCGTATTCATAAACATCGCCAGAATCATCGGTGCGGGACCGTTGATGGTCATCGATACGGATGTTGTGGGAGCCGTAAGTTCAAAACCGGAATAGAGTTTCTTCATATCATCAAGTGTACAGATACTTACTCCGGAGTTACCGATTTTTCCGTAAATATCGGGGCGATAATCAGGATCTTCGCCGTAAAGAGTTACGGAATCAAACGCTGTGGAGAGTCTTGCAGCAGGCATTCCCTCACTCACATAATGGAATCGTTTATTGGTACGCTCCGGCGTTCCCTCCCCTGCAAACATTCGGGTGGGATCCTCACCTTCTCGCTTAAATGGAAATACACCAGCGGTAAAAGGGAAATAACCGGGTAGATTTTCTTTGAGTGCAAAGCGAAGCCTGTCCCCTTTATTTTCTGTTTTAGGCAGCGAGATGCGCGGCACTTTTGTACCACTTAGTGATTCTCGATAGAGTTTGTTTTTAAATGTCTTGTCACGAACCTGTACGTCAAAAGTTTCCTGCTGATATTTCTCGTACAGCTCATCCCAACCATCAAGAATTCCTTTTGGAAGCGGATCAAGCCGTTCCAGCCAGTGATCCTGCATTTTTTGAAGATTCTCTTCAATAACCGGTTTCTCATCCGGGTTCCAGTTCTGCACCTGCGAGATGGTTCCTTCCACCTGGTCAAGTTTAGAGGCGATCTCAACCTGCTCTTTGGTCCATTGGTGATAACTCTCAATCGTTTCTGAAATCTCCGACAAATACCGTTGTCGACGGCCCGGTATTATCGCCTGGGTATGAAGATCTTCTGCAGGCTCAGAATTTGTATATAATTTCGTTTCCCAATTTGTGTTGTAATTCTCATTAACCTTATCAACAACTGCTTTAAAGAGGCGGTGGACTCCCTCATCATTAAACTGAGCCGCAATTGTTGGATACACCGGCATGTTTTTCGGGTTGATATGCCAATCACCCCGGTTCCGCTGCATCTGCTTGCGAATATCTCTCAACGCATCAAGCGAACCCTTTTTCTCAAACTTGTTCAATACCACAAAATCGGCCAGGTCCAGCATATTAATTTTTTC
>SKWF01000114.1 GCA_007129085.1 Balneolaceae bacterium
ATTGAGATTGAACATGGCGTAATGATGGTGGAGCTGTTTGAGGATGACGCTCCCGGAACTGTAAAAAACTTCGCATCACTCGCCAATAAAGGATTTTACGATGGGCTTACCTTTCATCGTGTGATTCCGGATTTTGTTGTGCAGGGCGGCTGCCCTGATGGAACCGGAGCAGGCGGACCGGGATATACCATCGATTGCGAGCTGGATGGCGATAAACAGTACCACGAGCGGGGAGTATTATCAATGGCCCACGCCGGACGCGATACCGGTGGGTCCCAGTTTTTTATCTGTCACAGCCGTAAAAATACCGCACATCTTGATGGCAAGCACACCGTGTTTGGCAAAGTTGTGGAGAATGTAGATCTGGTGGATGAAATCGAAGCAGATGATAAGATTATTGCCATCCGTATTCTTGACGATTCCAAGTAGAGGCTAAACTACTTTAAATCTCCCGGTGTACCTTAGGTTTGATGTAGCGCCTTAATATACTATATTAGTAGTATATGAAGCGAGAAATATTATTCGGCCTAATTCTTCTGTTTTTTTCGGGATGTGCACTGTTTAAATCATCAATCCATGATGAACTTCTGCCCATGGAGATGACAGAGGTGCCGGGTGGCGCATTTTTGATGGGAGATATATTTAATGAAGAGAATGAGGATGCTATACCGATCCACGAGGTTACTCTGCCCGATTTTGAAATCGGAACCTACGAAGTAACCTATGAACAGTACGATGCGTTTGCTGAGGCTACGGATAGGGAGCTGCCAAAAGATGATGGTCGCGGACGCGGCCGGCGAGCGGTGGTGAATGTAGACTGGTTTGATGCGAGGGAGTTTTGCCGCGCTTATGGGTACGATCTGCCTACAGAGCAGCAGTGGGAGTATGCGGCAAGGTCGGGCGGTAAAGAACAAGTAGTAGCCGGAACGAACGACAGCAGTGAATTCGAAGATTATGCTCGTTTCAGTGGTAATAGTGGCACGTTTAGCTTTTGGGTGGGGTCAAAAAAGCCGAATGACCTTGGGTTGTACGATATGAGCGGAAATGTGGCGGAGTGGATTGGAGAGTGGTATTCATTTTACAAGGCTGAATCTGATTCTATTGAGTATTATCCTTTAGAAGAGCGCGATATGCGGGTAATACGCGGTGGTAGTTTCAGGCATCCGGTACATATCTCACATACGTATTATCGGGTAGGATTTTTGGCAGATTCTAAAAGTTCGAATGTGGGCTTTCGGTGTGCATCGCGGATAGAAGAGTCGTAACTTATAGTACTCTCTCTATAGAACTGGATGAGGGATAAATAAATGTGAATCTAAGTTCATCACCCATGCTCGTACTTGTAATAAATTGTGGCAGCTCGTCTGTAAAATATAATCTTATTGAATCATCGGAGGAGCGGGATGTCTGCAAAGGGATGATCGAACGAATTGGTGCGGTTACCTCTATCGTAAAACACGAACCGGTTGGGAAAAAGCACACAAAAGATGCCCGGGCGATCTCCAATCATACCGAGGCTTTGCAGGAAATTTTGGACTACCTGTTGAGCCCCGAAAATAAGATTATCAACTCGCCTTCTGATATAAAAGCGGTTGGACACCGGGTGGTGCATGGTGGAGAAATGTTTAAAGATTCTGTATTGATTGATGAAGATGTGGAAAACGCCATTGAGCAGGCATTTGATCTTGCGCCACTCCACAACCCACCCAATTTGAGGGGGATAAAAGCGGCCCAGAAAAATCTACCGGATGTTCCACATGTAGCGGTTTTTGATACGGCATTTCATCATTCGTTACCGGCAGAAGCGTATCTATATGGAATTCCGAACCGGTTTTACCGGCGCTATAAAATTCGGAAATACGGCTTTCACGGTACGTCGCACTATTATGTGAGCCGCCAATATTACAAGCAGATCGACAAACCGGTAGAGGATACAAAAGTAATCACCTGTCATTTAGGAAATGGGGCATCGCTGAGCGCAGTAGATGGCGGCAAGTCGATCGATACGTCAATGGGGTTTACACCGCTTTCCGGTTTGGTGATGGGAACCCGGAGTGGAGATATTGATCCGTCAATTCTGTTCTACCTGGTGGAGAAAGAGGAGCTGCCATTGCAAAATCTCCATGCGCTGCTGAATAGACATAGCGGATTGCTGGGGCTAAGCGGCTATGCGGGTGACATGCGCGATTTGATTGAGGAGGCGAACAATGGTGATCGACGATGCCAGCAGGCGATTGATGTGTTCTGCTATAAAATTAAGCAGTACGTTGGGTCGTATATTGCATCAATGAATGGGTGTGATGCCATTGTTTTTACTGCGGGTATTGGGGAGAACTCATCCTTGATTCGAAAACAGTCGCTCCAAAATATGGAGTATATGGGGATTGAGGTAGATGAAGAGAAAAACAATAATATTGAAAGAGGAAAAGTACAGAAAATTAGCGCGGACTCATCAAAAACGGATGTGTATGTGATACCGACAAATGAGGAATTGGTAATTGCCATCGATACGGCAAAAATTGCGTTGGCTGCGGATCAGTCGCCCTGGGTATAAATAAATAGGTTTAGCAAAAGAGAGGAATTAAAAAACCCGGACAGCTTTTGCCGGCCGGGTTCATATTTGTGTCTGCTGTTTTAACCGAATACGATAATCATCTGCTGACTATCGGCCTGAAAACAGTTAGTCTTCGACCAGACAATCGCCTTCTTGGTTATTATCGAAGCTGTTTGCAGTACAGATATCATCGTTGGCTTCACCTTCGTCGGTGACCCATATACCGTATTCTCCACTAAAGTTGAATTCACTATCGGTAACAGTTGCCTGTCCTTCAGTTGTTCGGCCACCAATAACAAGCATAGCGTCATAGCTGGCATTCCAAAAGTCATCTCCACCACCATACTGAAAAATGGCATGTTCGATGGAGTTACCTGATTGCGGGCTTACGATGTTTATACCCATCCACCAACCCGGATCTTCCTCGGTGCCGGTAAATAAGACAGGGTTATTTTCGTTACCGTCTACAACGAATACTGTTTCACCCCCACTCCGAAGGCCTGAGCCGCTAGTAAATTCGAATTGAGCACCGGCGAGAATGGTTAACTCTGTATTGCCAACTACCTCAGTGAGACTATCCATTCGGTAAGGAACATTTAGTGCATTCCAAACCACAGCACCGCCTTCCACATCGCTGTCTTCTACAAAGACGAAGTCGTTGCCATTGTTTCCACTGTAATCTGAACCGCTATCGAGATAATGGATATTATTTGCGTAGACGTACGCGGCCCCTGAATTATTTTCAGTAAATGTATTGGCGCCTGAATTTCTCATGTCTGAATCTTCATCGGATATGCGCAAACCATAACCTCCACCGTGACGTAGCGTTGTGTTAGTTACAGAAAGTAGCGCCCGAGAGGTTCGCCCACCGATTACCAGATTAGCAAGATTACTGTGTGTACCCCAGAATCCATCACTGTGGCCGGCATACTCAATAATGGCATCTGCCATGCTGTTATTCGGGTTTGTTGCACCTTGAAGCTGAATTCCTCTCCACCATCCAGGATCCTGTTCAGTTCCGGTAAAAAGTGTCCCTTCGTGATTGCCATTTTCATGTTCGCGATCGGTTCCTTCAACCGTAAAAACACCATCTCCGGTAAAGCTCAATGCTGCCGCACTTTCAAAGCGGTACTCACCACCTGCTTCAATCGTAAAGTCCACATTACGAACTTCCACTTCATCATTGATGACATAGGGAACATTAATTGCCTGCCAGATTCGGTCTTCATCATCAAGAGGGCTTCCAACATCGACCCAAACCACATCGTTGTCATTTCCAGTGAAATCAGAGTTGTCGCTAAGATTATGAACTCGTTTGGCATCAATGTGAACAGCTCCTTCACTGTTGGCGATGTAAGTATTATTTCCAGAGTCCCTGAGTTCTGAATCATTTCTAACCTTGAGACCAACGCCATCTGCTTCCCGCAAGGTACTATTGGTAATCTGTACACGTGCACTTGTACCTTCCGTTCGGCTGCCAACAAGCACGTTTGAATAGGTATCTTGTGTTCTCCAGAAGCCAGAGTTTCCTCCATATTCCACAATCACATAATTGAGCAGATTGGATGTACTTTGTGTTGTATTGAACTGAATACCGTTCCAGTGGCCTCGTACTTCTTCAGTGCCTGTAAAACGGATAGAGTCCTGCTCGGTTCCATTAGCAATGAGGGTTCCATCTTCACTAACGACCATTTCTGTACCCACTTCAAACTCAATTCGAGTCCCAGGTTCGATCGTCAGCTCATCCCTAACCTGAAAACCATCTGTGACGATATAAAGTACATTAGACACCCAATTGGTGGGTTCGGTTATATTTGAGTTAATCTCTTCGACAGCTCTTACTTCAAATGCCATGTTGGCACTATCGGATTCACCTTCTGCAGAAACTTCAAGTGATACTTCAAACTCGCCTTCCACATCTGCTTCAAACGTAGTAGTGGATGATGAGGGATCATCAAGTTCTGCATTGCTATCACCAGGTACCGAAAGAGTCCAGGAATATTCAATATCGTTACTTCCTGTTACGCTTGAATTGCCGGCATCCAGCGTTACGGTTTCACCCAATGAAGGTTCTTCCGGTGATACTGTGAATGCCGCATCAACTGTTATTGGATCAGGATCCGGGTCGGTACTTGTTGGATCATCACTACAGGCAGCAAGTAGTAAACCAACGGCCAGTAGTGGTAACGCAACATTTTTTAAGGAGAATAGCCTGCGAATAAACCGCATGCCTTTATTTTGAGCTATATGTAATTCTGTTTCCATGTTAATAGTTTTTTCGTGTGAATATTAATCGCCAATACATGATCTATAAATAGAACATTACAGGGCTCTTCTTTAATAGCGTAAAAATTGGATCAGAACTGTCATTTAATTTTAAAAAAATCAGTTATTTACAATTAAAATAGAGAAAAGTGCGTCGGAAGGGCGGTAGTGGCACTTTGTTATTGTTAATTTTTTATCTGAATAAGAGGCTATTCAGACTATTGCATAAAAAGGGAGAGTAATCCGACGGGGCAGGTTGAAGAAATTAATTGGATGAATTCTATAGCCGTACGGGAATATCGAGAACAACCTCACCGTAGTTTTCAAAGTTGAGAGTGAGCTCAAAGCTGTCTCCATCACTAATGGAACGGGTTAATTGAATGAGCATAATATGCATGCCACCCTGCTCGAGTCGTATTGTGGACTGCACGGGAATATCAACACTCTCTAATTCGCGCATGCCCACCATGTCGTTCTCCTGTTCGTACGATTCGTGAATCTCCACATTTTGTGCCACGTCTGATTCTGCCGAGAGTAATCGATCATCTTCATCGGTGAAATTGGTGATTAAAAAGTAGGCAGCGCTCATACGTCCTTCACTGCCGGGCCGGGCCCATGCACCTTCAATTTCAATACCATCACCATCAACCATCTGCTGACTGCTATCAGGGCGTTCATCAGAACTACACGCTGTTGCAGCGAAAAGCAGGGCAAATAGAAGAGTCGCGAATAGTGAAATATTTTTCATGGCTACAGTTTTTGGTGATCTTCAATGAAAATTTCGACGGGTGTCATGCTGCCGCCATAATCAAATACCAGGCGGGATCGCGAGTCGATTAGGAGTATTTTATCAGAGTGATTGATGAAATAAATATCCTGGTCTGATTTTTCAGCCAGCTCATCTGTAATATTGGTACGAACATTCACCCGCCTCATCAGCTCATCAATGGTTTCGGTGTCGCCGGTGAGGAAATGATACGGCTCAGTGTCCATATCAAAAGCAGAGGCGTAACTTTTCAGCACATCCGGGGTATCCCGTTCGGGGTCAAACGTGATTAAAATAAATTGTGTGTCATCGTCACTGTCCAGCTCGTCGTGTACCTTTTTCAGGTTCGATGTGATGAACGAGCAGATATCGGGGCAGTGGGTGTAAATAAAGCCGACAAAAACAGGGTTACCTTCAAAATCATCAGGAAAAACCACGGTTTCACCATTTTGATTTACCAGCTCGTAGGAGTCGCCGGAATAATCATCCAGCCGATCGGGCCCGCAGCTTATCAGCAGGGTGGAGATTAACAGGGTAATAAAAATGAAAAACAGATATCGAAATTTCATGCCGGAACAACGTATTTAATTAAAGTAGGAACGTAAATTACGCACAAAAATTGGTTTATGCGGGGCAATTCATCAACAATCTACACCGCAATCGTGAAACGGGTATGAAGTAATTTTTCGTGCAAATGTTTTCGGTTTGATGAACGTCGTATTCATGGATCTGAAGCTCAAATTCCAATTTAGAGATGGAAACATCATCCTATAGATAGATAGTTTTTCTGCTGATTAGTTTTGTATTTCAAAACATGGCTGTATCTTTTCGGCCGCTATAAATTAATCAGTTTGTTCTCATAAAAATATCAGCTCTGCTCACATTGCTCAGTGGGGTAAAGATCTCAACCCAGGGCAAGCTGCAGGTTGCAGCAAAAAAATTAATTACTCATTCTCATTTTATGTTTAAGCATTTCGTTGTTCTATTTATAATCGGTTTACTATCTATTCCTCAAACAGCATTCGGTCAGCTTTCCGTAGATTTGGATTCAATTTCCGTAACGGCATCCCGAATTACCACATCCGTTTCGGAAAGCGGTAAAAGTGTATCTGTACTTACCCAAAGAGATATTGAAGAGATGCCGATCACCTCGGTTGATGAACTTCTGCGAACGCTCCCCGGGGTAAATATAAATGCCCGGCAGGGATTTGGTGTGCAGGCAGATGTTGGTGTTCGAGGCAGTACATTTTCGCAGGTGCTGTTTATGCTCGATAATGTGCCGCTCAATGATCCGCTGACGGCCCATTTTAATGCCAATATTCCGGTGGCACTTTCAGAAATTGGCCAGATTGAACTGATTCGCGGCCCGGCTAGTGCATCGTTCGGTGCAGATGCTGTTGGTGGAGTTGTACACATTAAAACACGCTCGTACCTGGAACGCGAACTGGAGGCGAGTGATCAGCTTATCAGCCGGGCAAGTGCCGATGTTGGGTTGGGACAGCACAATCTGCGTACCGGCGATGTTTCTATAGAACTGCAGCGAGACAGGTGGCGTTTCAGCTCAGCACTGCTCACCGTTCAGTCCGATGGAGAGGAGTTGAGCAATCCCGGGTTTGATGAGGGAATATCTGACCAGGAGACCTACAATAACTTTTTTGAGATGACTAACTTTACGAGCTCATTCACCTATCAATTTAGTGATAATTTAACTTTCTACACGCGAGCTGGAATTGAAGATCGCGATTTTAATGCCCGCTATTTTTATACACGAAATATTTTTGATGAAGCGGTTGAGGAGATCAGCAGTCGTTGGGGGCTTGCATCGCTGACGTTCGACCGAGACGCCTACCGCTCTGAGTTGAGTACATCGTACCGCCAGGTAGATGATACCTATCTCTTTATGCCGGGTACGCCTGCTAATGAGCATACCACCGATCAAATCTATCTAAACTGGTCGCACCAATATGAGTTCTTGGGTGCAAAATCGGATAGTGAAAGCCAACAGCGTCTAAATCCCGACCGATATGAGAGTATCCAGCTGATGGTTGGCGGGCAATATGTTGGCCGGCAGATTGAGAGTACCGATCGTGGCGATCATCAAACCGACATGGGCGGTATTTATGCTGTTGGAACCATAAGCTGGGTAAACGGGTGGAATGTTACCGCCAGCTCTCGCCTGCAGTTTGATGAAGTGGCAGGAACAGACTTTTTGCCACAACTGAGTGCATCGTGGAACCGTGGAAGTGTAACGCTTCGGGGATCCGCCGGCCAAGCCATTCGGGTAGGTGATTTTACAGAG
>SKWF01000263.1 GCA_007129085.1 Balneolaceae bacterium
GGATATTTATATTCTTAATATTTTCTAATTATTTCAATAAATATAATAATAGTAAATATATTGCATTTAAGTTTGAACAATGTAATGCATTAGGGCAATTTAAAAATCAATATAATATTTTTTTATGGCTATGGTGGTGTTTTGGCTGTTCAACCCAAAACCCTATTTAGGTGAATTTTAGTATCATTTATAAGACGTAGTATGAAAGTATGTATTAAATACATGGTTAGTTTAAGATGTAAAAAGGTGGTTCTTCTTGAACTTGAAAAACTTGGACTGACTTGTAATTCTATAGATCTGGGTATGGTTGATATTGAGGGAGATATTTCAACGGAAGTACTGGAGACTTTGAATACAAACCTGAAGGAATGGGGGTTGGAATTACTGGATGATAAAAAGAAAATTTTAGTCGAAAAGATTATAGCTGTGGTAATTGAATTAATACACCTCTCTGATGAAGTGCCGAAAGTAAACAACTCGGATTATATTAGTGAGAGGTTGGGTTATAGTTACACCTACCTTTCTAATCTGTTTGCGGAAGTAGAAGGAATCACTATTCAGAAATATATTATTTTGCATAAGATTGAAAAAGTAAAAGAGTTGCTGATGTATGGGGATCTTACTCTTTCTGAAATCGCATACAAATTACATTACAGCAGTGTTGCCCATATCTCAAATCAGTTTAAAAATGTAACCGGACTTAGCCCAACAAACTTTAAAAAGATGAATATTATGCGAAAAAATGGCCTGGAAGATATTTAGATAGATATAAAACTTTATGATACCAGAACTAGACTTTCGTGTTTATAGCCATTTTTCATTACGATTGAAATCATCTTAAACAGAACTTTTGTCTCAATAACATTTCGGATGTGGGCCGGAATAATAATCGATTCACCAACAGTACGTTTATGAGTTTGCTCATCGATCTATAGTTTAGCCTACCTATTCATTAATCTGTATAAAGGTATCGAGAGGGGAAGTTTTCTCGGATAACGCTTTGCCGGAATCGAAAAAACAGAGTTGAAATGTTTCTTATCTATTTTTGATGATCGATTTTCAAGTCCACTGAGTCAGGAATGTGTTCAATGACTTCGGCAACAATATGAGCCCTTGAATTTTGTCATTATTAACTATTTGAACTCTTAAGGTGGGATTGAGAAAGGTCGTTTTTCGCGATATCTAAACGACTGATTAGAACAGGTTTTTCACGTAGTTTTTACTCTTTTTATACACGAAATGATGAGACATACTAAAAGCGGCTTCTGATTGTGCAGAAGCCGCTATAAGTAATAACATTTGTTGATTACACTTTCTTGGGTTTTGCTTTTTCTTCCGAACCTTTTTTCGGGGTATGCTGCGGATTTTTGTTTACCGCTTTCTTCTCTTTTTTCTTGTGATCTTTTTTATGCTTATCCATGCTCACTCCGTTTGATTTACTAATTAACTGTGAGTCAATTTATAGAAATAATAAAGAGAAGTTGTTACAATTTATTTGATCTCGGTTATATAAAAACATCGGTTTATGAGATTATTGGTACTAAGTCAATGAAATTCCACGGTATGCTTATAGATTTTCAATAGGGACGTCATCAAAATCTCAGGGTCACGCCATGGCCTTGTCCCACTTACCTATAATATTATTATGGCCAATGGTTTTTTAGGAATCTTTAAAATTCAAAAAAAAGACGCGATAAGTACCTGACGAAGCCTTTTTGGGGTAAATTAATCAGATCGATAAATGAATACCCCCACAACGAGAATAACAAGCGAAATCAGAATCGGGACGTAATCACCGGTGCTTACAGCAACATCTGCTCCCAATAATTCAAATGATTCTGAATCGTCCAGGTATTGATATCCGTAAATAATGATCCCGATCAATCCACCTATACTCAGTATGCTGCCTATTATTTGTTTCGTATTCATAGTTCTCTCTTTTTAGAATTTGCAATACCATGACGCGGTTAAATGTTCTCTATATCACAAATTTTAAAACATTAATGCTGATATGCATTATGCGCGTTGTTTAAACTGTTATATATGTTACAGATAGCTCATGCTGATATTGGGTTAAAATGTTTGATGGGATGGAGATATGAAACTTTTCATCAGCCGGCACAAGATTGCAACATAGATTTCCAATCTAAGAATTTGTAATGGCAGAATTCGAATAATCTTCTACACCTTAAAAGCTTATGGAATGCTTTTTACTCAAATGCCGGATGAGATTGTGCAATAATTGCCAAAAATATCTGCAATACATTGTCAGGATGCTGTAACAAATATCAGGTAGTTCATGAGCATATTGGGGTTGTAATTTTTTATTCACACTAATTTAAAAACAAAATCATGAGAACAGATAATCAGTTTTTTAAAGGCATTTCCCTTACAGCATTATTGTTCACCGGATTTGCTGTAAATGGTATCGCACAGGATAGAACCAATTTTGATGAACCTGAGAGAAATGCGCCCACCATTGTAGCAACAACCCCAGCTGATGGTGAAGAAAATGTTGATCTGGATGGTGATATCGAGATCACATTCAGCGTAGAGATGGATGAAGCCACAATCAATGAAAATACGTTAATGTTACATGCCGGTTCTGCAATTACAATGCATGATGAGTATGATGAATATGACGAGGAGATGTGGGATGATCATATGGAAGAAAGGAGACATTCTGAAGGTGCAATGCAGGATAAAGATGCTGTAAAAGGCACTATCAGGTATTCTGACAGAGTTGCTGTATTTACACCTGATGAGGAATTAGAAGAGGGCACTCAATATGCCTTTACCGTTACAAATGAAGTGAAAAGCTATGAGGGTATTGCTCTTGAGGAGGAATATACATGGAGCTTTACGACCATGGACGATTCTGATATAACCTATTATGATCAACAATCTGCCGAAGAGTATGATGAGGAGACTGACAGATACCGATATGATAGGGGAGAGACTCAGGACAGATCTAGACATATGGAGACTTCAAGTGAGACAAGCTTCATTAACCTTGGTACAGCCGCCGAATTTGTGGTTCTCGCAAAAGAGAATATTAATCACAAATCGGAATCCAGAATTACGGGTAATACCGGAGAAGGTTCTAAGGCAGATAAAGACGAGAAGGATGATGAAGATCGGCAAAGAGCCTACGATCAGGACCGCGATCAGGATAGAGATATGCGATCGGACCAAAGGGACGATTACTCAGCAACTTCTCCTGATGTAAATGAAGCCATAGAAGATATGATGTCTGCTTTTCGTGAAGTATCGGAAGAGAAAAATGATGATGTAACAACTCATGAAGTTGGCGGCTTTCACAGCGATGATTTAACCCCCGGAGTCCATGAATGGAACGATACTCTTAATATAGAGTCTGATATTGCTATTTCAGGTAGTGAAGATGATGTATGGCTTATCAAAATAGGTAATAATCTTACTGTAAATGAAAATATCCAGTTTACGTTAAACGATGGAGCCCAGGCAGCCAATGTCTATTGGTATGTTGACGGCGACGTAACGATCGGTCAGGATTCGCAGTTTGAAGGCGTCATCCTATCCATGGGTGATATTACGCTTGAAAAAGGTGCAGAAGTGAATGGAAGGTTATTTAGTCAATCGTCAATTACTCTCGATGATAACACCATCAGTGAACCAAGACGTGAATACGATCCTATTACAAGAGTTAACAGATAAGATTGAAGTGAAAATCTACAACAACCAAAAACGGGCACCTGAAAAGTGTCCGTTTTTTTGTGTTTGCGGTGTTTTAGCATGTTTGCCGTAAGTAACTGTATGCAATGAGGTAATAATATTTTATTCTAACTTGATTGAAAAAATAATGGTATTAAATTACCTATTAAGGAAAAGAGAGGATTTTCAATCCACCCACGAACAACTGCACATCATGACAAGAAAAACTTCGAAATGCACTTCTGTGAAAATCTTTAATAACAATTTGTGCCTTCTCATACTCCCGCTTCTATTTGTATTAACTGGTTTTAATTCCCTTTTGCAGGCCCAGGATAGAAATTATGAGGACGTTATTATCATGGGTGTTTATGCACATCCCGATGATGAGACATCTTCGGGGCCGGTATTTGCAAAATATGCCCGCAAAGGTGCAAAAATTATTTTGGTGGTAGCCACTGATGGGCGCCTTGGCGTTACCGATCTAACCGACCTTGAAGCTGGAGATGAACTTGCCGCACTGCGAAGAGAAGAGATGCAGTGTGCGGCAGATGTTTTGGGTGCCGACCTCCACCACATGCATTACCACGATCAGCTGCGTGCACCCGAAGGACAGGATCTGTTCATTCAAGAATCACGGAAAATTATTGATGATCTGCACGAAATAATGGGTGACCGGCAGCCCGATATTATCATCACCTGGGGACCTGATGGGGGATCCAACCACCTGGATCACAGAATTATCAGTGGTACGGTAACACAAATTGTGCTGAGCAAGAATTGGGAAAATAGGCCGTCGCTTTTTTACTCAGGTACTCAAATTCCCGAGCTCGGTGATCTGTGGAGATACAGAGGAGTTCACGAGGATTTTCTTACGGTACGAGAAACATTTACGGAAGAAGATGTGGATGTGGCAGCCGAGGCAGCGAGGTGCCATTCATCTCAATTCAGGCCGGAGCTAATCGAATCATGGGCAGAACAATGGCGGGAAACCGGCCATACGTATTTCCGCCCATTTGAAGCTCCGAGAGCAATGGCTGATGACATGTTGAGCTATCCGTCGCAATATGAGTGAAGATTGCGGTAGAAACTTCTATAAAAAATGCGTTTGTATTTTTCCCCAACAGCGATGCCTTGCACAGTATATTTGATTTTATCGATTCTTCGTTGGACGGGCATATAGAATTTAAACCGACAAATTTGCAACAGCCAAAATCAGCCACCCGACTGTAATAGTGGCCATCATCTGTTCAGTGTTTAAGGGTTTGCCAATGAATCGGTATATAATCCACGGAATAAGTGCTATTCCTACGGCAAAAGTTAGATGTCCCACCATGCTTACGAGCATCCCTCCCAGAGTGATTTGATAGGAAGTCATTGCCGAGACGACTGCCGTAGCCGCGACAAGCAGAGTCCACCACAGAATATGCTCTGTAATTATTTTCATGGTGAGTTGAATTTTATGGTTGCCGATACTCAGCTTTTTAGTTTGGAATGTGCCAGTGTAAGTTCGCAGCAAATACTCCACACCTTTTCTGTTACGTCCTCATTCAACGCATAAGCAGGATATACGTCTGCACCTACTCCCTGCTTAATATCTGTAATTATTCCTCCGTCCACTTTTGCCGGCTGCATTACGTCCAGCTTATGATTGAAATGTACACCGGTCGTATCTCTGAACCTCTTGGAGGTGCAGATTTCGTAATATAGGTTAGCAGTAAATTCAGGCGGACGGAAGAAGAGATTCTGTATCCTTGCGATGATGCGCCACCCGGGTTTTACTTTCATCAGGGCCTCCTTCGACATGGTGGCACCGTTAATTTGAAGGGAGTACGTTTTGATCCCGGCATCGGCAAACTCCTTAGCCATTTTGAATGTGAGCATCAGCAACGCCATCTTCGAATTACGATAGTTGATGTATACGCTGTGTTCGCGCGGATTTCCCGGTTCATTGCGGAGATGGTCGAAATCGATCTCTTTCTTTGGATTTAGGAAGTGCTTGATGATGTTGCTGCCGGCATGAAGAATCCGTGCATCATCTGAATCAGACAGCAGATCCCGCAGCAGCATCGTCATCAGGAACGGTCCGGCTGCGTTGGTGGCAAATGTAATTTCTATGCCGTCGGGACTTTGCTTGTAAGGGGCGCCGTGATTAAAATAGGCAGCGTTGTGAATCAGTATGTCCAGCTCCTGATATTTTTCCCGGTATGTACTGCAAAAATCCCGGATCGATTCGAATGACCCCATATCAACCTGCTCCAGGTGGACTCGATCATTACCGGTTTCCGTGGCTATTTGATCCCGAATGGGCTGGCTCTTGTCATGATTGCGGCAGGCCATGATTACCGTATGTCCTTCCCCGGCAAATTTCTGTGTTGCCGCTTTCCCGATACCCGAATTGGCACCTGTGATGATGACGGTTTTTTGATTCATGGTACTCTAATTACGTGTCAAGGACATACAAGGTAGCTGAGTAAAAGTCCCCTCCTTTTTAAGGAGGGGATTTAGGGGTGGTTCAAGTATTGTTATACTGAATTAAACAGTTGTTGTTAGCATCAATAGCTGTGCAACCACCCCCGGCCCCTCCTTCGAAAGGAGGGGAGATTCAGATTTCATACTCTCATGCGTCATTCATAAAGCTTTCCTGAATTAGCGGATTTAATTATGCTGATCATCGCACTGAAAGCAGCACTGTGACCGAAGCCGCTCAGCTGGTTCACGGTGCCTGTAAAGTAGAGGTCCGTGTCGGGATGATGAAATCCAAACGCTCCAGACTGTCCCCAGCAGCCGATGATCTCCCGGATCGGCTTGAAGGGAGCGATAAAGCGAGGTGACCACAGTTTTTCCAGTCCGATTCCGAAATAGAACTGGCCGGGGAACCAGATCAGGTTCCACTTTTTTAACTCCTCCAGATTTTCTTTGGGAAAAAATCGCCCGTTGAAGAAAGCCTTTAGAAATACCATCAGCTCCGAAGCGGTCGAAACCACTCCGCCTTCAGCAGTAACGGAGGCGATGTAGTTGGGCAGATGGAGCTTTTTGTTCTTGTAATACATTTGAGCCGGAGATTCGTCATTCACATCCCGGTAGGCATAGGTGTTGGACAGATCCAGCTCATCAAAAATTCTCTCTTTGAAAACATCTGCCAGATCTTTGCCTGCAACTTTTTCGATAATTCGGCCCAGGAGCTGAAAGTTTGTATCGGAATAGCGTGCCTTCCCTTTTTCTCCCGGCCTGAAATTTGGGGTCATCTTCTTAACATTCTCCAGGGTTCTTCCCAGCGGCCACGGCTCATCCTTACCACCGAAGAGATCGTCGGCAGCTTTTTTTCCGTCATCCTGTTTGCCTGAAAAGTAATCAGGAATGCCGGAGGTGTTTGACAGCAGGTGCGTGATGGTAATCTGATCTGTATAGTCTGTACCTTTCAATACGTGCAGCCCGTCCAGATAGCCTTCCGGAAAGTATTGAGTGATTTTATCATCCAGTTTCAGTTCCCCCTCATTCCTGAGCATCAATATCATGGTAGTGATACAGAGCTTGGTGACGCTGGCGATAAAAAAACGATCTTCTCTGTTAAGGTTACCGGCAGCTCCACTCCATGAAATGGAACCGTCACCGTTTTCAACACAGAGGATGGCGCCGTAAACATTTCTGTTTTTTGTCATTTTTTGGACCACTCCGTCAAAATACGATTCGTTACTTTTCATTTTTTTTCGTCCATGTTTTTACTTTCCATTGTCATCAACTCTCTCCCAGTCTGATCTCATCCTGAACCCGGATTCATGATCCCTCTCCAGTTCCGCTGTCCACCGGTACGTTTTCGGCCACTCTTTAAACATCGGTTGTACGCTGTAAAGAAACCGTACGGAGAGTTTGCTTTCATTTGGAACCCATCCGCCCGAGGGAATGATCTCTATTTTCAATCGTTCGCCGGAACGAACCACACTGTATTCCCCGCGGATAAATCCGGTGGACGGGTCTCCGGAGATCTCAAACTGCCCTTTTGTGGAGTCTCCCGTAAACGCATAGAGGTTTGGAAAAGCCGGATCAAAAACCAGCGACAGGGTATGCTGTTTGTGGCTCCGTGAAATGCGTCGGATTTCAGGCAGATCCCGGTTCATAGTCAGCTCAATGGTGTGATCATCATTTTGTATTGAGA
>SKWF01000253.1 GCA_007129085.1 Balneolaceae bacterium
GATATCGAATAACCAGCGCATTGGAAATCTGCTGGGCAATGTTGAGGCGAGCGGTGTTCTGCTTATTTCCGACACAGATGCGGATGCATACAGTGAGATCGCTTCTATCAATTCTGACCTGATTACCAAGCCTGAAAATATGCGTCTCCAATATCTGGATGATTCCGGCTCAGCATCTCAGGCCGGCTTTCCGCGACTGTTAGCACAAATAAGCCCTGATATGGCTGTAGAGTTTCTGGGGCTTGATTCTACATCAGATCTGGACGCTTACCGCGACGAATTAGTTTCGGATCTGACCGGCTTTGAGCCGTACACAACGCCTTACCATATCGGGTATGAGCCGTATGAAGGCACTGTTGAGGTGGAGAGCAAAAATGTTATCGCCTACATCGAGGGGGATGACCCGGAGCTGAAGGATGAAGTTCATGTGCTGGTTGCGCATTACGATCATATTGGCATTACCCAGCCGGATGACCGTGGCGACCAAATTAATAACGGGGCTGATGATAACGGAAGCGGTACGGTTGCTCTTTTGACGATTGCTGAAGCGCTGCAAAATGCAAAAGAGAGCGGTCAGCCGTTGGATCGCAGTGTTCTGTTTGTACACGTTAGCGCAGAAGAGAAAGGGCTGCTGGGCTCACGTTATTACTCCGACCATCCTATTGTTCCGATCGAACAGACCGTAGCCGCATTTAACGCTGATATGATCGGCCGCAGCGATCCCGAAAATATTGAAGCGGGCGACACCGATTATGTGTACCTGATTGGCGGTGAGATTATCTCATCAGGATTAGACAGTCTCGTGCAGCAATCCAACGATGAGACTGTAAATATGCGCCTCGACAGAAAGTACAACGACCTTTCTGATCCCAACCAGTTTTATCGCCGCAGCGACCACTGGAATTTCGGCCGGCTTGATATACCGTTCGTCTTTTTCTTCACCGGCGTCCATGAAGATTACCACGCCCCGGGAGATGAAGTACACAAAATTGATTTTGAAAAGCTATCGAGAATTACTCGCTTGATTTACGCCTCTACGGTGAATGTAGCGAACTATGACGGACGACCTGAAGTAGATAATGAAGAGTTCATCGAAATTACACGGGGCGGCAGGTAATTAACAATTAGCGACCCTGCAACACAAAGGCAGCCCAATTTCTCGGGGCTGCCGTATTTGGGTTCTCAATCAGCGTTAATTTAGCGTTTCGCAGGCTTTCGTTATATCCCTTTCCGCTTCTTATCTCTTCATAAAAATTTATCATCAGGTTTGCAGTGGGCTGGTCGTTTACCCTCCACATCGATACCATTAAGTTTGACGCGCCGGCGTATATAAAAGCTCGTGTAAAGCCGATCAAACCCTCACCGCGGTAGACTGACCCGAGCCCGGTCTCGCAAGCCCCTAAGACCACCAAGTCAGCGTTTAACTCCATCGTGTAAATATCATCTACATATGCCACTTCGGCTTCATCTTCTTCTTGATAAAGGGCAATCCCCGAAAAGGCGGGGTTTTCTTCGTTGATGAACGCGTGTGTAGAAAAATGGAGGTAATTATAGGATGTTAAATCCTGATTTCGCAATCGACTCTTCGTTGCCTCACCATCTAACAGAACCTGGATATTTTGCGGAAATAGTAAATCGCGCCATGTTCTTCTTTCACTGAAAATCTCAGATATTCTTCGTGTTTCGTATGCCGTAAGAGGCAATGGACTTAGATTATTAAAGTATGAACTCCCTTCCCTATCCCCACCGGTTGAAACTCCCTCGCTGAATGGCGCTAATGCAAACAGGTTTTTGGGCGAGTCCGGCCGCTGTTGATCCATATATCTTAGCATCGTTACCGATGGAGCATACGACACAGTGAAATCCCGAACTAAATATGGCATTTCGTGATATCTGCCGTGCTGAACCTCTTCCGTCAATAACATTTCAAACGGCAGATAGTGGAGCATTTGATCGGCCATGATTATAAGTTCATCCGTGGTAACAAATTCCAGTATAGGATCTACAATCTTTTTATAAATAGAATGCGAGTATTTTCTAAACTGCTCGGTATTCGCCCCCACAACAGAATTTCGAAGCGTTGTTACATCGTCTGCAAGATTGCCAGTTGGTCCCAGCGGTACAAAGTGAAGTTCATTAGAATTTACAACCAGCGCATACAACTTTTCATCACCCACAATATATGTGACAAGAGTTTGCCTCTCTCCCACCAAGTTTTGGGCATCTGACAAACTCACCAATGATTGGTCATATTTTAAGGCATAATAAGTGGGGAACTTCTCTTCAATATATTCTGTAAAATCGTGGAGCTCTCTTTCTAAATAAAACAGTGAATCCTGTAGCGCAGAAACTGTGCCGGAATCTACCTCCTCTTCACCTTGCTGTTCATTAAACAGGTTTTGCTGCATCGCTGAGATCTTTTCATTCAGTTCTCTCTCCTGGGATATTATATTCTCCGGTACCCCGGCGAAAGACCTTGCTGAGAGGTCCTGCAGCAACTCAAGTGCAATTCTGGACCGGCTCATTTCTGTATAGGCAAATATCTCCGCTTTATGCTTCTCATCTCCGGTGGCTTCATAAAGCTCATTTAAAACCTCTACAGCATCTGTATAAATTGAATAGTTTCTATCAATCAAATTCAGCTTGGATGCCTCACTTTGATACGAATTCTGTAAGTAATCAATCAACGATGTAACCCATTCCAAGGCCCTGTACGATCGCTCAAGATTTTCTACATTATTTTCCGTCTCATTAATATTTCGGTACGCAGTCGAAATAGAATGGAGTACTTCAATTAACTTAACGGGATCTGTAACCGGCTTACTTTTATCTAATTCCTCATCTAAAGAAAACTCGCCGTACAGTGAGTTTGCCGACTTATACAAGTGCCCCAATGCCTGTTGATAATTCTCCTCCGCGCTGTAAGAATCGGCCATATAGAGATAACTCTTTGCTACGGATGGATGTGATATATCATGCCGATTTAGCGCAATTTCCAGCGCAATATCAAAACGGTGCCGTGCATCCAACGGCCGTTCAAGATCCAGATAGAGTCTGCCGAGGCTAAGATTTGGATCAATCAGGTTGGGGTGATCCGATTGATAAATATTTTGCCGCACCGATATCGATTTTAAAAAGTTAGCTTCGGCTGCTTCAAAATCTTCATTTTCGATATGAATCCCGGCCAGATTCGAATAGCCGATAGCCGTTTCGATATGTTCGGTACCGAGGTTTTCTTCCTTTACACGCTGAGCACGCTCCAGATATTCCGCAGCTTTTTCATAATCACCAAGTCCGTAATAAGAGAGGCCGGCGTTATTTAAAGATGCACCAAGCCGCTGATGGTTTGGGCCCAGTTCTGATTCAATAATTCGGGCAGTTCTGACAAAATAGTCGGCCGCCAAACCGATATCGCCAAGCACATAATGTATGGTGCCGATATTGTTATAGATCGTAGCCGTCTCCAGATGATTTTCTCCAAACAGAGCTCGCGTGTACTCTAATGCTTTTTGATACTGCCCCATCGCCTCCTCCGGCATTCCCAGCCTTCGGTACGCAACTCCCTTATTTGTATGGGTTTGATTTAGAAGCTCCTGAACAATTCGTCGGTCTTGATCTTCTTGGGCTAAATACTCTGTTGTTTTTTCGTAAGCCTCTACAGCTTCTTGATAATTACCGGCTCCATCTTCATAAAATCCAATGGCGATATATGCCCTCGCCCTTGCTTCATTTTCTAATAGGTCCCCATCAACAAGTTCTCTCAATTTTTCTACCCACTTATCGGCATCACTAAAAGCTGATCTGTCTTCAGACAAAAAAATGTGATAGCTGTAAATCCGCACCAACTTATTTCGATTACCCTCATACTCTGTTTCTACAAAGTCCGCCATTGAAATAAGTATCTCCTCTGCACGGTCTGTTTCGCCATGATTTCTATAAACATTCAGTCGAAACTCTTCTGATTCAAAGCAAATTTCTTTCAAATCACTGTTGGCACATGCTTCTTCCGAAACCGATGCAAAAATTTCTCCGGCCTCCTGAAAATCACTTTGATAATACAGATCCTTAGCCTCTTCAAACTGGTCAAGGATATCGGTTTCTGACTGGGCTGATGCAAAGACTGGTATGCCTATCAAAAAAAGGAAAGCGAAAATAGAAGAGGTTAAGCTTCTAAAACAGATCTGGTATGAGCGTTTAACTGCTTGATGTAAGTCCATGGAGCAACATAGTTTGATTATGCTCCATTTTAATGAACCCGAGCCGATTTGTAAAATTTATTTTGATGCACCGAACAGTGCCTCTACAAATGACTCTCTATCAAACACTTGAAGATCTTCGATCTGCTCACCTACACCAATATATTTTACCGGCACATTAAGTTCGTTGGAAATTCCTATCACAATTCCCCCTTTTGCAGTGCCATCTAGTTTGGTCAGCACCAGCCCGGTAACATCAACCACGTCCGTAAATGCTTTTGCTTGCTGCATAGCATTTTGCCCCGTAGATGCATCCAGTACAAGAAGTATTTCATGGGGAGCTCCGTCGACAATTTTACCCATTACACGCTTAATTTTTCCGAGCTCCTCCATCAACCCCTTTTTATTATGCAGGCGTCCGGCGGTATCTACAAAAGCGATATCTGTTCCCTTCGCTTTTGCCGAAGCTACCGTATCGTACGCAACTGCAGCAGGATCTGCATTTTGCCCCTGCTGAATTAGAGGAACATCAGCCCGTTCACTCCATATTTTAAGCTGATCTACAGCTGCTGCACGAAATGTATCTGCAGCACCGAGAACCACATTTTTACCAGCCTTTTTATACATGTGGGCCAGTTTACCGATGCTTGTGGTTTTCCCTACGCCATTTACCCCAACAACCAATACGATATGTGGCTTTGTCTCAAATTCAGCACTGAATTCGGCAGGTTTATCCGGCTCATTTTCTTTTAAAAGAGCGGCCGTCTCTTCCTGTAAAATCTCCTGCAGTTCATTTTGTGTTACAAATTTATCCCGTGCAACTCGTTCTTCAATTCGGTTAATAATCTCGATCGTGGTTTTTACGCCAACATCGGATGTAATAAGAATATCCTCCAGTTCATCGAGCGTAGCCGCATCCACTTCATCTTTCCCGGCAAAGGTTTTTCCAAGTTTATTAAGAAATCCTTCACGGCTTTTCTCAACCCCTTTATCCAGTTTCTCTTTTTTCTTCAGTCCAAGTTTATCTAGCAGTCCCATATCGTCAATTAATTAAATTCAGCACCATCTAAAATCAGTTTATACCTATAAAAATAGTCAATAAAAGAGATTACCATAATTATCAAGGAGGCCATCATTAATACTGTATGTACCGATGCTGCGGCCGGGAAAAAGAATACCGACATCCAGTAGAGTGCTAATATATTAACCGACACTTTACCCGACATGGTAGACATTGCCACCTTCCCCCGCTCTCGTTTTATATACCAGGAACCAAGCATTATTAACACATCACGCGCTATTCCTATGGCAAAAAACCAGAGGGGTATCCAGCCCAGCCACACGGTGTAGAAAAAAAGTAAAAACGCCATCACTTTATCCGCTACCGGGTCTAATATTTTACCCAGTTCAGAAATTTCGTTCCTCATGCGAGCTACCAATCCATCCAGGTAATCCGAAAAGGCACCATAAAAAATCAACCCAATGATGAGAACATTTATCTCTTTTTGATTTTCGTAGTGTAAATAAATTATGGGAACCGTAACAAGAACTCTCGACAAAGAAATTAAGTTCGACCACGTGTATATGTCGTCCCGAACCAATACCTTTTTCCCATCAACATTTATCACTTCCTTCATGGAGTGAATGTGGTTTGATTTAATTTTAGCTTGAATAATACACTTTTTCCAACAGTAATGTACATAAATGAGTAATCGCAAAAGACAGTCAACTGCAGATAAACTGGTAGAAACTCCCCGCTCGTCCAAACATGTTTTTAACGGCACTCTTTTACAAGTATATGTCGATGAAGTTACACTTCCTGATGATACAACATCAACCCGCGACTGGATAAAACATCCCGGAGCAAGTGCCGTGGTGCCTGTGTTCGATGACGGTACGGTGATGCTGATAAAACAGTTTCGCTATCCACCCCGAAAAGTATTCATCGAAGTACCGGCCGGCAAGCTCGATTCCGGCGAAGCTCCACAAACTACTGCTAAAAGAGAGTTAACCGAGGAGACCGGAATTCGCTGCAAAAATATTCAAAAAGTTGGCTCTCTATTTCCTGCAATTGGGTATGCCGATGAGGAGATCCATACGTTTGTGGCCTGGGATTTATCAGTCAGCGATACTGATGTAGATGATGACGAATTCGTCATTCGCCACAGAATCCCATTTTCCGAAGCCCTGAAGATGATTCACACCGGCGAAATAAAAGATGGCAAAACCATTAGTGCACTTGTACAGGCTCACCAGTGGTGGCTGAAAAACGAACCGTTCCCGATTACGTTTTCTTAATCACACCTTCGTTAAGAGCTAATTCTACGAGAGATTCGTGCAGGTTTTCACCGTCAAGGTCTCCTCTGGATGTAAGCTCTGCTATTTCATCGCCGGTAAACATCATCAGGCAGCCACTCTCCCGCATCTCCAAATCAAAATTGCGGGGATCACTCATTTTTATCTTCTCTATATCCAACCCATCGGGACTGATCTTCAGATCAACCAGGCAGTAAAATTTATCTTCGGGTTTATCCCCAAAATCAATGATTTCTAAATCTGTTTTTTCAAGTACACTCATAGATTAATTATGTCGTTCAATAAAATCGCGTGCTTTAATTAGTTCTAAAACCTCATTAGATGTTGCGTCCACAATTTTAACCTGGAACAGGCTGATAATTGCCTGACTGTTTAGTGTCTCCAGCGTTTCATCAATCGTCTCGCACTCTTCGGTTTCGCTTACAAGATCGTTTACACCCTGGACGATATATTTAATTTTCCGGCTTTTTTTGGGTTCCGGTTTTTCCGGCTGTTCAAAGTAATTCCGTATCGCCTCTTCAGTAACATACCACTGAACCCCCAGTTTTCTTCCCTTAATTTTCCCATCACGCAGATACGCACGGATAGACATTTTACTCATCCCGAGCATTTCGTGCAGATCATCTACCGAATAAAGTGTAAGAGAACCAATTTTTTTAGGCATAACACGTAATTTTCTCCAATTTCAGACCACTATTAAAATAAGAAAAATTATATACAGAATAACATAGATTTATATTACTTATATATTAACCGATGAACAGAAATTGAATTTGGTTGGAACACCCAAACCGCGGTATATTGTAAGCAATTGATCAAAACAAAAGCCCATCTCCTACCAGATCAACTTTTTCCTCTTCTATCATTTCCCTGACAATACTTCTGTGGATATACTATTTCTGCTTCAGAATTTTGAGCATAAAAAAAGCAGATACCCCTTCGAACTTTTTAGTCCAAAATGGCATCCGCTTCTTCTGTAGAATTATTTATTTATTCAGCCGGCACCGTCTCTACATCACCTGATGCCATAAACGCCGCCTTCTTCTCAGTAATATAAACCTTAATCTTATCCGCTGTGATGTACACTACCGGAATTAGTACCAGTGTAATCATGGTTGATGCGATCAAGCCTCCAATTACAACCCTTGCGAGCGACGCCTGAATTTCACCTCCGGCACCAAACCCAAACGAAAGTGGAAGCAGAGCAAGAACCGTCGTCAAAGTCGTCATCAAAATAGGCCTGAGTCGTAATTTTCCGGATTGAACAAC
>SKWF01000304.1 GCA_007129085.1 Balneolaceae bacterium
AAAAACACTCCGCGCCACTGTGTCACTGCGGTTTGGTTGTGAATGGATAGAACAAAGTGCCACTGATATTCACTAAAAGAGGGCTTTGAAATACCGGATATATTTCGACTTCGCTCCGCTGCGCTCAATATGACGTCAGTTTGAGTGGAATGAGGAGGTACGACGAATGAAGTCGAAAACAGATATGAGGTTCTGCCCCCCTAAAATAAAAAACCCTGAATCGGAGACCGACCCAGGGTTAAGTGCAAGTAGTGAAGAACCAGTCTTCATTTAGTTTGCGATTTATTGATTCATCAGCTTTTTGAAGTCTTCCAACGTGGAGCGGACTGCATCAGCTGATTCATTTAAAAGATCTTGTTCTTTTTCGTCTAAGTCAACCTCAATGATCTCTTTTACGCCACCGTGCCCCAGTTTAACCGGTACACCGAGGAAAAGATCCTCAATTCCATACTCTCCATTCAACTGTACGGCACACGGGAATATTCGGTTTTGGTCGAGCATAATGGCTTCAACCATTTGCGCGGCAGCAGCTCCGGGAGCGTACCAGGCTGAGGTACCCATCAGGCCGACAATTTCGCCGCCGCCTTTTTTGGTGCGTTCAACTATGGCATCCAGTTTTTTCTCATCAATCAGCTGGGTAACGGGAATTCCCGAAACGGTAGTAAATCGTGGAAGTGGTACCATGGTATCGCCGTGGCCACCCATCAAGAGAGCCTGAATATCTTTTGGAGATACTTCCAGCTCAGTGGCTAAGAAAGATCGGTATCGGGCCGTATCAAGAATACCGGCCATTCCCATCACTTTAGTGGAATCTAATCCGCTGGCTGCGTGCGCAACATAGGTCATTACATCAAGCGGGTTGGAAACCACAATAATATTTGTGTCAGGTGAATATTTTACCAGCTCGGTGGTTACGGAATTTACAATTTTAGCGTTGATTTCGAGCAAGTCGTCGCGGCTCATTCCCGGTCGGCGCGGAACACCGGCGGTAACTACACATACGTCTGAACCCTTCGTGTCTTCGTAATCAACTGTTCCGTTTAGTTTGGTGTCAAATCCGTGAATAGGGGAGGATTCCCACTGGTCGAGAGCACGACCTTTGGATGGATAAAAGGTTTTATCGCCATCTTTTTTTTCGATATCAACCATTACCACTTCTTTTGCAAAATCCCGCTGTGCAATGGTAAGTGCAACGGTTGATCCTACATTTCCTCCGGCTCCAACTACAGTTACTTTCATATCTAAATGATCTTTGATTTATTATTCGATTTAACTTTAGTTAACTCCTCTAAAAATAAGGAATTATTCGCTCTGTTCCCTATTATCCATTCCCCACATTAATTTGCTTCGCAAGGTTTTGAAATAGGTTTGATTGGTAAGCTGAACCAGCTTAATAGCATAATTACTTTCAACAATTTGGATGTCTGAAAGGTTTTCATCAGCAGTTTTTCCATCGTACGAGAATAGAATATGTTCGGGCTTCTCTTTTACTTTAATTTCGAGTTTGCCATCAGAAGGGAGCACCAGCGGCCGGGTGGTTAATGTGTGCGGGTTGATGGGGGTAACGACCATCACGGGAGTTCCCGGCTTGATGATCGGCCCGCCGGCAGAGAGATTGTAAGCTGTAGACCCGGTGGGCGTTGCCACAATCAGTCCATCGGTCCAAAATCGATTTAGAAACTCATTGTTATAGAATACATCCAGCGTAATGAGTGATGATGTATCCTTTTTCGTAAAGAGAAATTCGTTCAGCCCAAAGTAATCGGTGCCCGATTTGGCGGTGGCTTTTAGCATGGTGCGGCTGTCGATCCGGAAATTTTCGTCGACCAATGCCTGGAGTGCCTCTTCTGTATCATCAGGCTGTACGTTTGCCATAAATCCAAGCTTACCGGTATTGATACCGAGCACGGGAATATCCATTCCTTTTACGACCTGGGCGGTGTGTAGAAGTGTGCCGTCTCCGCCAATAGCTATCACGAAGTCGGCATCAGCGGTGCAGGATCGCTCATCATCACAAAGCTGAATTTGTGGATAATCTTTTGCCTCACCGGAAAGCTGTTTAAGCAGTTTTTTCTGTAAAGAAACGGTATGATTTTTCTCCATACACCAAGAGACGGTGCGGTTTAACGCATCTTTAACCGAGTACTTTTCAGGGTTGGCAATAATGCTCAGTTTCATGATGGATCCCTCTCTTCAGCAGGGACTCGAATCGGTTCCATAAAAATTTTCCACGGCACATTGTGAGAACGTATTTCCTCTACATCATTATGGTTCAATGCGGTAATTGGAGTGGTGATTTTTAGCCAGAATCCGGTGTTATTCAATAGAGTATCGTGAAATGAGTCAGAACTGCCGGAGTAGATTGCCACCTCCGAGGTCGGTACGCGTATATCCACAAGGTTTATTTCAGATTCCGGTGCTAAAATTTGATTGGAAACTCCTGACAAAATGCTGCGAACAAATAGGTTTTCGGTATATGCAGCAAAGTATGTCGAATCTGCTTCACCGGTGGTGTCGGCATCTATCTGCTCAACGTTTATATCAAATTCTGCATGCTCGTGAAACGTGGAAAAGTCGGCATCTGCCACTCGATGTTTCAGCCACTTCATATTCGCCCTGTCTGCGCTATTGTTAAAGTGTAGGTAGGTAGAACGGGTGCCGGTGTGTCGCGTGGCATTGAATGATCCTTCATATGATGAACGCAGTTCGCCATCGGAATCAGTAACTAATAGTGATGTACTTAGGCCGATTTCCGGAATCCAATCGATCTCTTCGCGGGCAAATTCCTGGAAAAGGTCACGTTCGCGATCCCGGTACACAAAATCTATTCGGTTGACCCTGGGATTTGTCAGGCGATCATCAAATCGTTGAGAATCATCACGTGATAGCGTAATTGTTCCGTTCTGCTCTTTTCGCTGAAATTTATATGCCCCTGTACCCACCGGCCGGTTGGCGATACCTTCAAACCCATCACGCAAACCCTCCCGCGGATAGATGAAAAGATAGGGTGAGGCGAGCTTTTTAGTGAAATCGTTATCCGGCTCCACAAGCTGAAATCGTATGGTTTCGGGATTATCTACGATGATTCCTGAGACACCATCTAAAATTCGTTTCCGGTTTTCAAAGAGGTATCGCTGTTCGTTAAAATAGCTTTCGTATCCCTCAATATTCATTAACAGTTTGGCAGCTGTGGGAGGTACGTTTGCACGGGCGGTTCGTTCGAAAGCCCATTTAATATCCGTGGCATGTATTCTACGGCCTACGCCACTTAAAAACGCCCGGTTATCGTGGAAAAAGAGGTCGCGATTAATTTTAATGGTGTATTCGAGCCCGTCATCAGAAACCTCTACGTCTCGGGCGATGGCGGGAATGGGATCTCCGTCATGATCGAGTGTAAACAAACCGTCATAAATCAGAGAGAGAACACGCTGTGTGCTTAAATTATCAGCAAAAAGCGGGTCAAAATTTTCAACGGGATCAATCACCCCAACAGTAAGCTGCTTAAACTGTTCAGTGGTTCTATCATCGGTGGTGTCCGCTCGGGTTGATGAACGTGGCTCACGGTCTACAACCTGAACCGTATCTGTCGTTCCGCACGCGCTAAAGAGCAACAAGAGTACAAATATGGTGGAGAAATGGAAGGTATATGTTTTCATCATTTATTGGGGTTCTTTAAGCCTTTCATACCCTTAACGGCTTTTTGGCTGAGTAAGTTTGTTTCGTAACTCTGTATGCGGCCATTTATTTTTTGATGTTTCTGAATCGCAATCGAAATCAGTTTCTCAAGGAGTGATTGGAAGTCTATTCCGGACTCCTTCCAGAGATAAAATGAAAAAGATCCGGGAATAGTATTTATTTCGTTAAAATAAAATTCGTTCGTCTCGCTGTTGACTAAAAAATCGAGCCGTGCAAGTCCGCTGCCCTGTAAAAGTTTAAAAACTTGGAGTGCGGTATCTTGAATTTGTTGGGTGAGCTCCGGGTCAATATCTGCGGGAATTACCCGGTCAGCTGATGCCATTCCTTTGGCGGCACTCTCTTCATTTTGGTATTTATCTTGAAACGAAAGCAGCTCCTCTTTTCCCTTGGGACGCTCGCAGACACTTACTTCGGTTTCTTCACCATCTCCTAAAACAGAGCAGTTGATTTCGGTAAGCGGAGTGACTGCTTTTTCAACCATCAAGTGGGCATCATACCTGAAAGATGTCTCAACAGCCGTGGCGAGCTCCTTCTCATTTGCTACAACTTCCACACCAATACTGCTGCCAAGGTGAACGGGTTTTACTACAACGGGGTAGCCGAGCCGGTCAATTTTTTGTAAATAATGGTCTTGGTCTTTAGCCCAGTCGGCTTCCAAAAAATCTACATCTTCAACTACAGGGAGTTCTTCAGATCGGCAAATTCGCTTAGTGGCAATTTTATCCATTCCCACAGCTGAAGCCATTATACCGCTGCCGGTGTAGGGGATATCGAACATTTCGCACATTCCCTGAAAAGCTCCATTTTCTCCTTTTGCTCCATGAAAAGCCGTTAAAACTGCATCAAATTTGAATTCTTCAGATGAGGAAAAGATACCGGGCTTTTCAGTTTTTAGAACAGTGGCTCCATCTTCAGTACGAAAAAAAGAACATCGTTTTGCCTGCTCGGTAAGCTTGGTTAAGTTCTCATAGTTTTTAATGTCTCGTAAAATATTTCCCGTATACCACTGCCCCGATTTTGAGATGTACAAAGGGATGGTATGGTGGCGGGAGTTTTCCAGTGCCGAAATGGCCTGGATGGCGGTTAGCACAGATACCTCATGCTCGGGTGAAATACCGCCAAATGCAACGATTATAGGTTGTTTATCCATGTTGTTGTTCTAAAAATTAGAATCAAATGATACAAATAACACGCTTGAATTAATAGTATATCGCCTGTAATTCTGTTCCTGGCAACAGAGTGCAGATTTGAGTTATAAAGTTCTCAAGTTTCGCAGAAAATATAGAAGCTTACGCAGATTGTTGTATTTTCAATCAATTTACAATTAGTAGCAATTATGAGTAAAGAAAGAATTCTTTTGGTAGAAGACGAAGAGATGACGGCTCGTCTGATTCTCTATCGTCTAAAAGGTTTAGGGTACGACGTTGAACATGTAAAAGATGGAGTTTCGGGCCTTGAAAAAATTAAAACTACCAAGCCCGATTTGGTGGTTCTGGATGTTATGCTGCCGGGAATTTCAGGGTTTGAAATATTACAAGACCTGGAAGAGGATGAAGATTTTGACCTTTCTTTGATAAAAGTCATTATGCTTACCAGTAAAAGCCGGGCAGAAGATGTGTCACGCGGGTTTGGGCTTGGAGCTATGGAGTATGTACCAAAACCGTTTAAAATGGATGAGTTTATTTTGCGGCTTAAACGTGTATTAAAGAGTTAAAATTTGATTGATTATCTACAAACCCATGCCATAACCATTATGATGGTTGTTGTGCTGATGTTAGCGGCCATTAGTGCAATGGTGCTCATTGGTGCGCTCTACAGCCGATGGATTCTAAATGTTACGAAAAGAAACAGGGGACGGAAAAAAGAGAAGCTATCCGAGTGTGTTATTCAGTTCATTAGCGGTGATATTGAGGTAGATGAAGTGCGGCAAATTATTTATGTGGAGGAAGATTACAGAATTCTGCTTGAGATAATTAACGATCTATCCAGTAAAATAGATGGCCCTGAAAAAGAGAGAATTGCGGATCTATTGGAGATGGAGCCTATTAAGAATTATTACACATCTCGGTTCTATTCAAAAAACAGGCTGGAACAGGCGAAAGCGTGCCTCTATTTTGCCCGCCAAAAAAGTTTTCATTACAGTTTTTTGCCAAAAGTTTTAGAGTACACGGCTGTGGATTACCCCATGTTGAGTTATGCTGCGGCGATGGCTGTAATTGTGCATGGAAACGAGGATCAAAAACGGAAGGCGTTAAAAAACCAGTTGCTCAATGAAGATTTGTCTGATCAGGCCATCAACGATCTGTTTGTGGAGTATCAAAATATATCGGATGGTGAACTGAAAGAAGAGGTTGATATAATCATGGGTTTCTTAAAAGAGAATAGTTATTCTCCCGCCAGAACCGCACTTCTGATTAAAACACTTGGCGAGCTCAACTATCATGAAAGTGCGGAATTTTTAGTTCAGAAATTTTTATCCATTTCGGCTGAGCAGGAGTACCCGGATGTACCACGTACACTGATAAATTATATGCCGGTTTTTGCTACAAGTGAGAATGAAGAGGAAATTCTAAACCGAATACACACCGATTTCTCAGTATCAACTTTTAGCAGTGTTCGCGAAGCGTGCGCCAAGGCGATGGGAATGTTTATGAAGGATGTTAGCAAGCCTATTTTAATGTGGATGTTGTACGATAAAGATTTTTATGTCCGGTTTTACGCAGCTAAATCACTGGTTCAATTTCCGGGTGTAGAGCTTTCCTCCATCAAACCGGAAGATATGGAAGATAAAATGTGGAATGAGTTGGTGGGTGAAGTAGAAATGGCAAAAGAGCAGGTTTACTGATGGATCTATTTTTAAAAATACTGTTGTATATAAATGTATTCGTATTCATCTATTTCGTATTTGTGAACGTGAGTTATATAACATTGCTCTATTTCTCCTATGTGCAGACGAAACGATCCCGAAAAGAGAGTAAGATATTCAGGCTCAGTGGGTTGTTCGATTCACGACTCTACAAGTCGATCAGCATTTTGGCTCCGGCGTATAATGAGGAGGAGTCGATTATTGAATCTACGCGGGCCCTGCTGAACCTGGAGTTTACCGATTACGAAGTGATAGTTGTGAATGATGGGAGCAAAGATGAAACCCTGGCGAAGTTAATTACCAATTTTAAGCTGAAAAAGATCGACAGGTACATCCCCAATGAGCTTAAGTGTGAGCCGATAAAGGCTGTATATGGAAGCCGTCATTACCCAAACTTGTTTGTGGTGGATAAAGAGAACGGCCGAAAAGCGGATGCGCTGAATGCGGGTATTAATGTTTCGCGGAAAGATCTGATCTGTGCCGTTGATTCAGATACCTTGCTGGAGCCGACGGTGCTTCAGCAGATGTTGATGGCGTTTGTGGCAAATCCGTATACCGTTGCTGTGGGTGGTGTTGTGCGGGTTGCAAATGGCTGTACGTTTAACCTTGGCGAGGTTCAAAAAGTAAATACGCCCAAAACACATATTGCACGAATACAGGCGGTAGAATATCTGCGCTCTTTTCTGTTTGGCCGTACCGGTTGGGATTATTTCGACAGCTTGCTAATTATATCCGGCGCGTTTGGGGTTTTTGATCGCGAATCGGTGATTAAAGTTGGCGGTTATCTGCACGATACCGTTGGTGAAGATATGGAGCTTGTGGTACGGCTGCACCGCTACTATCGGGATAGGGATGAAAAATATCGTATTCGATTTCTGCCCGAGCCGGTCTGCTGGACCGAAGTGCCGGAATCGTGGTCGGTGCTGGGGCGTCAGCGAAACCGGTGGCAGCGCGGACTGGCCGATACACTCTGGCGCCACAGAAAAATGATGCTGAACCCAAAGTACGGTTCACTGGGTATGCTGGCGATGCCGTTTTTCCTGCTGGTGGAGCTGCTGTCTCCAATCATTGAGCTGTCGGGGTATGTTCTTTTGGCAGTTTCTCTCTACCTGGGGGCGATAAATGTTCAGTTTGCCCTGCTCTTTTTTACGGCGGCGGTTTTGTTGGGGATGATTCTCTCCGTGCTTTC
>SKWF01000190.1 GCA_007129085.1 Balneolaceae bacterium
AATACTGGAGTATCAGAAGAAAAGAATGGAATTTCACTTTCATCAGTATCATTGTACTGAAAGCCGGCCGTGGTTAACGACACATATCCATCCCCACTCGGGTTTAAAATAGACTGCCCCTGGCCTTCAGCAGGTTTATAAATTAACCCCGGTTTTGCCTGCCCAAAAGCAGCCGATGGAGCCATTATCAAATAAAAAACAGCAACTAACAATACCTGTAGAAAAACCAATTTCTGTAACGTCTTTACCATATTTGTTCCAAATCTTTTCATTACTCAACCTCCCCATCAGCAGCTACCGGTATAATCAACACCTGCTGAATTATTTCTTCTGAAATCCAGGGCTCAAAAACATCAAAATTATCTTCGTTGTATGGGTTATACCCCTCAACCCGATTCGGGTCAACTCCCCGTTTAATCAGCCATGAACGGATCATTTCAGCTCGTGCTTTACTGAGCTCAACTATAGTTTCTTCCTCAGGGCCGTCGTAATTTGCAAATGTGGCCACATGCAGTTTCAAATCGCTATTCTCTTCAAGAAGCGGAATCAATCCGGCTAATCGATCTTCCATGTCGGATGGCTTATCGAATTTCAGCCAGTTAAATGAGAGCTCCCAATCGGAATAAATCGGTTCGTTCAATTCATAAGCTACCGGCTCTGTTTCCGAAGAGATCTCAAACTCCTCTCCAACAGATTCAGATTCAGCGGCAAAAATCACCAGACGGCCCACTTCCCAACCCGCTATCGTTTCAGCTATTTCCGGGCTTTCCGGCTGGTCGCGCCATATTGTTGTAATTCGGTCTGATGATACTCCTCGCTCGTTCAGTGCAAGGCGTACGGCGCGAGCACGGCTCTCCATCAACATATCGTTAACCGCGTCGTCACCTTCAGGAGTTACATGGCCCGACAAGTAGAGATGCATATCCGGGTTTCTATTCATGGAATGTGCAACTACAGATAGATCGAAATCGGCCCGGTTATCAAGGTTCGAGCTGGCTAAGTCAAACTCAATCGTAGTATGCTCAACCGGACTCAACTCCTTGCGCTGCACAAATGCCTCTCGCAACTCATGGCGTGGTGTGGCTGCTCTTACTGTTCGATGAGCAATCGGGGCCCGAGAATGCACTTTCCCTCTTGATCGGGAAAAGTTTAACCCAATACTCATTCCCCAGTACCCATTCTCAAAAGATTGGTCAGAAATGGCAATGGAGTGATTGTAACCAAACTGCAGATTCAGCACGGTGGATGGATCCAGCCGAAAGTCAACCCCAACCCCGGCCGGAACCACCGCTGAAATTCCTCCGTCAAATTCCCAAAAAGGTGATGCCGGTAATCGATCACCCATATCTACCGTTAGCGGATCATCCGGTGCCGGCAGTGCTACCGGCATGTGGTACAGAAGTCCACCTCCAATATAGACATAGGGCGACCCGGTTCGATTAAACAGTTCAAAATCGGACATCCCCAAACCGGCAAGCTGGTAATTCAGACGATACTCCACGGGCAGAAGTCGTGATTTATAGGTCGGTCCGGAAACGACACCCAGCGAAATGCTTGCTTCACCAAAGAAATGCTGCCCATAGCCCTGACGGGTATATGCGCGTACCGCGTAATTTAGATTATATCCGGAATATGGGGTTTGCCCCAAAAAGCCGCCGATCTGTAATCCAGGAGTAGTAAAAAGCCCACCGTCAGCCGGAATAGTAGAGTGCGGCGTCGTCAAAAATATATTTTCTGTAATTACCGTGCAGTCGGTATCTGTAACAGGATCACATGAATGCACTCCATCCGCAGTGTGTTGAGCCATTGTTGCATAGAGCTCAGCACTAAGCAACATTGAGCAAAGAAAAACCCCTAATAGTCGTAACAATATTCCCATCCGGTCCAACTTCTTTAGTTAAATTATCTTGCGAACACCTCTTTTTCGTAGTTTTTATGAGCAAAAAGGAGTTCATCAAACAGTAATTTTGTAAACCACGCATTTATGGTTTATCACTCTGTAAAGAAGGTAGAGCGGGAAGGGAAGGACTGCTATCAAGAAACCGACAAGCTTTGCAAATAAAACGACAAGCCTCGCTATATAGCCTTTAAAGCCCTTAATTAGCAGATTTTAATGTTGAAGGAAGTTTACCAAACTCCTCTTTAAAATAAGATGAGAATAGAGACAAGTTATTAAATCCAACAGTGTAGGCTACTTCAGTTACACTACCGGATCCATTTTTTAAAAGATATTCAGCCGCTTTTAATCGTCGATGGCGCAGGTATTTTTTGGGTGTTAAACCCGATAAGCTTTTTACCTTACGCTGCATCTGTCGTTGGCTAACGTTCAGCTCTTTAGCCAGTTGTTCAATTGACAGATCATAATCCTCAATATTACGATTTATGGCGCGGTCCAACTCTTCAAGAAAATCGTCCCTTTTAGAAACAGGTAAGCTGTACTCTCCCCCTCTATCAACTTCGAGCTTTTTTAGCAACCGTTTCTGAGAAGCCAGATGATTTTTTACCGTTTCCCTTAGAATCTCAGCACTAAAAGGTTTGCGAATATAACTATCCGCTCCAAATTTCAGCCCTTTAAATCTATCTTTTTCTCCAACTTTAGAGGTTAGCATGATAAATGGTAAATAGCTTATTTTCGAATCTTTCCGAACCGCTTCACAAAATTCAAGACCGTCCATATTTGGCATTACTACATCGCTGATAATCAGATCGGGCAGAAGTTTTTGCGCTGCCTTCAGCCCTTTCAAACCATCATTTGCTTTAATGATGTTATAATCCCGTTTAAGCAGTGTAGCCAAATATCTCTGTATGGCTCTATCATCTTCAACAATTAAAATGGTTTGCTTATCACTACGTATATTGGGTTGATGAACATCCGAACCGGGTTCAGATTTCGTCTCACCTTCCTCTGTATAATCTCCTACCGGTTCCTTTTTCGGCACTGATTCTACAGTTACATCCGGAAAGCTTATCTGATATGTAAACTCAAACTCAGAAATTTCATTCAAGGAAAACGTCCCGCCCTGCGCATGTATCCAATGCTGAGCCTTCACAAACCCTGCTTTTCCATAGGTATTGAACGATCGTAACAGCGAACTCATATGGTGTAGTCGCTCTTCCCGATTTTCGGGAGCTATAGCATCCCCATTAAACTGAATAGATATTGTACAAGCATCACCCTTCGGGTTCTCCTCAATTTCTAAGAAAAGTGTAACCGTTGCACCCACTTCAAGCTTTAACAATCCTTCAGCAACGACAGCAATTATGGTTTGATCAACCTTACGTTTGTCCGCAAGCAGCTCTACTTTTTCGCTGGGGAAATGCTTAGATAAAGTATCTCCCTGGGTTGATACATTGGTATGCAAAAAATCAGCCAACTCTATCAATTGTGCGGCAATATCATACCTAGTTTTATCGAAATGAGTATGCTGACCGGCCTCTATTTCAACAGCCTCAAGAAGGCTTTCAACATGATACTCAAGGGTACGCACCAGGTGATTAATCCCATCTACATCCTCTTTCAAACCGGGAACATCACTGTCAAAACATTTGTGGTTGATTTCATTGACCTGCCCACTAATAAGCGTTAGTGGCGTACGCAATTCATGAGAAATGCTTTCGAAAAGTTCTGGAGTAATCTCCGGGTTATTATCAAATTCAGACTCCTCAGGGCCAACATTATCATCTGTAACTTTTTGCAATCGATACCCCGATCGATATAGATAAAACCCAACACCCCCAACAATAAAAACAGCTGCAATAATAGTAATAATCATTCAACCCCCCTATAATTGAGAACAGATTTAACAAGAAATGAATCAGGCACAAATTTAACACCTTGATTCCCACCCTTTGTGAATCTTTGCACTGAATTTTAAGCCAACATGTTCATCACAAAAGATATATCTGATTGGAAATCAGCTGAAACGGTATGCTAAAAAACCAATTTTAAATTAATCATCCAGATCTAAATCGTCCGGCTCCTCTTCATCGCCAATTAGCTCATCCATATCGGTATCGGAATCATCCTCATCTTCATCATCGATGGAGGTAGGCACCGCACTTTTCTTCACTTCTTTTTTTGCACCGGCTCTTCTAAGTTGGGCGGCTACATCTGGGTTGTCGTTATCATCGGCGATGTTCAGAGCTGTATCACCATTTTTATCTTTCAACCGGACATTTGCACCACAATCCAATAAAAACTTCACCATTTCACTGTGCCCTTCACGTGCGGCCAGCATTAAGGCGGTCTGCTCCCAGCGTTGGCGGGCATTAATATCGGCACCTTCATCAACCAAAAGTTTTGCCGCTTCAACATGCCCCTCTCTTGCCGCAATAATAAGTGCCATATCACCGATAGGTGTACCATTATCAAGCAAATACTTCATAATCTCAATATTCCCGTGCTCAGCTGCGCGGTTAAGGGCTGTCCCTCCCATTTTTGTGGTAACGGTAGGATCTGCACCATTCTCTATCAAATACTTTACCACGTCAATAAAGTCCGACTCGGCCGCAAATATCAGTGCTGTAGATCCATTTTTATGAATCTCATTCAAATCTGCACCTTCACTATGCAATTTTTTTAGCTCGTCTAAATTTCCCTGCTTAGCCGCTTGATGAACTGGAGATAGCCCCATGAATGTTCCTTTTTAATTAGTTGAAATTGAATTTTCTAGGCGTAAATAATATGATCGTTATATCTCAAATTAATTCGTTTTAATCAACCATCACAAAGTAATTATCAAACTTTTTTACCCAGCTTTAGTCAAGAACTTTGCTTAAATCATATCCATTTGCAAAATCTTGCCCCGATAGCTTTTTCGTACCCGGTAACTGAATCTCTTTAAGTTGTACTGCTCCGGAGCCGCACCCAACAATGAGTTTACCATCATCCCATGTCAACTCACCGGGCTCCAATCGATACCCAGTAACTACTTCCGATTTGTAAACATTCATCTTCTCCCCGTCGTAATTGCACCACGCCTTTGGAAATGGATTCAAACCGCGAATTTTATTATGCACATCCTGTGCGGATTGATCAAAATCGAGCTTCGTATTCTCTCTAAATAATTTTGGAGCAGATGTTGCCTCTTCATCATTTTGCTCAATAGTATCGACGTTATCTACTGCAATTTTTTCAACGGAATCAACCACCAGCTCAGCTCCCATATCTTTCAACCTCTCGTACAAATCACCGGTCGTCTCATTCGGTTTGATGGACGTCTTAACACGCCCGATAACATTGCCGGTATCTACGCTTTTTTCGAGGAAAAACACCGTGCAGCCGGTCTCCTTTTCACCACGTATAATGGCCCAATGGATCGGAGCCGCCCCCCGATATTTCGGAAGCAATGAAGCGTGCAGATTAATCGATCCTTTTTCGGGGATTTCGAGAATATTTGGCGGCAAAATTTTAAAGGCCACAACAACAAAAAGGTCGGCATCCAGTTTCTTTAGCTCCTCTTCGAACCGATCTGATTTCACATCATCCACATCCAATGTGGGAAGCTCCAACTCCAGGGCACGTTTTTTTACGGCCGTCGGCACCGGTTTTCCCCGCCGATTTCGCCGTTTATCCGTTCCGCTAACCACACATAAAATCTCATGGCGCGACTCGCTGAGCCGATCGAGTGTGGGTACCGCAAAATCGGGCGATCCCATAAACACAATTTTCAATGGGTTCATACCTGCTTGTCCACATTTTTTGGTACCAGTGGATAATCCGTTTCCAGTGTACCTTCATCAATTTTTGTTAGGAGAGATTTATGAAATCGACGTTTAAACCTGCTTAAATGGTCTAAAAACAGCACTCCTTCCAGGTGATCAAACTCATGCTGCACCACTCTCGAAATCCAGCCCTCAAAAGTTTTCTCCTGCTCCTCGAAGTTTCTATCGAGATAGGAGATCCGCACATTTGCCGGTCGTTTTACATCATCCCGAACCTCCGGGATACTCAAGCATCCCTCCTCCATTTTCACTTTTTCCCCTGTAAACTCTACTATTTTCGGGTTGATGAACGCCATAGGCCCAAGGTTCGGCTCATCTTGAATCTCCTCTGTAACACCATCAGCGTCCATCACAAAAACCCGATGAAGCTTACCGATCTGTGGCGCAGCCAGCCCCACCCCCTGCGAGTTATACATGGTTTCAAACATGTCATCAATTAATGTTTGAAGCTCTTCAGAGTTCTCTTCAACCGGTGTCGTCTTTTTACGAAGAACCGGGTCGTTATAGGTAACAATCGGTAATATGGACATAATTAAATCTCGGGTCTGGCTTCTAAAAATTGCTGTAAAATATGAGCTGCCGCGGCTTGATCCAAGCGCCCTTTCTCTTCACGCTTCTTTTTCGGCACACCGGCATCAACCATAAACTCGAGTGCCTCTTTAGATGAATAACGTTCATCCATTTTATAAACGGGAATATTGGGATAATCTGCCCTGCATTTTTTTATGTAGCCTGCAGCGAGCTCTGTTGCATGGGTTGGTTTTCCCTGTGGGGTCAGTGGCCAGCCGATCACAATACCTATAACAGGCCCCTCATGCTTGATTTGGCGGGATAACTCCCGAAAAGAGTCAGGCTGATTGTATGTGCCTACAGGGCCGGCAAATGTGCGCATAAGATCTGTACGCGCAATCCCTACTCGTTTACTGCCAACATCTACCCCCAAAAGTCGCCCGTATTCAGACACTCACTACTCCTCGCCTTCTGAGTCTTCAAGCGGTTGCTTTAGAAATTTCTTTAACCGTTTGCTTGGTTTAAAATGTGTTTTACGGTGAGGTGGCACGTAGATTACCTCGTTGGTTTTGGGGTTTCTCGCTTTCGGCTTCGCCTTTGTTTTTTTGACTTCAAAAACGCCAAAATCACGCAACTCAATTCTACAGGTTGGGTCTGCCTTCATCATCTTTTTTCGAAGTGCACCAATCACCTCTTCAACCCACGGCTCTGCTTGATTAAGTGGAACATCCATTTCGTTTGCGACTGTTCGAACGATATCTCTTTTTGTGTATGTAACCATCGTATAATGTGTTGATTATGAATAGTTTAAAGCGAAATCAGCTGTTGTAAATATAACAGCCTTAACAGCAAAAAAGTATTAATTAATGTAATCTGTGATCAGTCATTCATAACGGAGCACAGTTTTCACCCCCTCTACCCTTTCTAGTCTTTTTATAACTTTTTCGAGATGTTTTAGATCAGTAATGTAGAGAGTTAGAATCCCCTCAAACATCCCTCCTTCACTGCTTACATTAATACTCTTCATGTTTGTCTGCATTGATTTCGACAACACTTCCGTCAAATCATTTACAAGCCCTACACGATCTTCTCCAATCACTTTTACGGCACCCAGGAACTGTGTGTCAATATTTTTAGCCCACGACACATCCAATATCCGTTCACCATCGGTTTGTATTAGATGATGGGCATTTTTACAGTTCGAACGGTGAATTTTTACATCTCCATTTCTACTGATAAATCCAAGCACATCATCTCCCGGAATGGGATTACAACAGTTGGCGTAGGAGTATTTAACATTAGACAGCTCCCCCTCTACCAACAGGGCATTATCCTCTCCAACCGACCTTGCCGATGAGATATATTCATCCTGAATCTCTTCCTTACTCAGCTGGGGAATCTCTTCCTGTTCATTTTCAATCCGCCCTTTGCTCTTTAACTCCTTCACAACATTGAACAACTTGCCAATGTCAAAAGCGCCGGTGCCTACTTTAAAAAA
>SKWF01000278.1 GCA_007129085.1 Balneolaceae bacterium
AGAAAACTGTCGAGCTCTTTTCGAACCTCTGTAACCTTCTCTTCGAGCTCTTTAATTTTCTGCTTACTCTCGCCTGTCTCTTTAATGATCTGCTGGGCTTCCTCTTTTTTGCCCTTCCCCATCAATTCGCCAATCTTTTTAGATTTGGCATTGCTTTCGGCTCGCAGTTCATCAACCTCAGTTACCAGGGATCTCCACTCCTCATCTTTGGCGATTGCATGATCCACAACAGAGGTGTCTTTCTCCCCTTTGTTTGTCATTCCCTGTTTTACCGTGTCGGCGTTTTCGCGAATAAAAGCTATATCGAGCATTGTTTATCTATAATTTTTTCATGAATTGACAAGCCTTTAAGATACAAGGCTCAACCTCTTGAATGAAATTTTTTTGGCGATTTACGGTGTGTAAGCATCAACATGTAAATTTATTTAATACCGATTTTTGACTATTGTTATCTTAATTTTTTTAAGATATTTTTATAAAGAATTAGAAATATTAGGTAAGTCACATAAAATTATGGCATATCAACTTGATGAAACAGATGTAAAGATCCTGAAGCATCTTCAAAAAGATGGACGCGCGCAGAGAAATACCATCGCCGAGATTGTCCACCTCTCTGTACCCTCCGTTTCAGAACGAATGAGAAAACTCGAAGAGCGTGGGTTGATCTCAGAATACAATGCAGTTTTGGACTCTAAAAAGTTCAACTTCGATATTACAGCCTTTATTTTTGTTGAGGTTGACGGCTCAGATCAATACGAAAACTTCGTAGAACAGGTAACGGATCACCCCGAGGTTTTGGAGTGTCACTCCATTACCGGAGATGGTTCACATATTCTTAAAGTCCGCACAAAAAACACCGAGTCGTTTGAGAAATTTCTCTCATTGATTCAATCCTGGAATGGTGTTACCCGTACACGATCGAATATTGTACTTACCAGTTTTAAAGAAACCCGGGAACTGCCGGTAGAACGAGCGATCGAAATCAAAAAATAGGGAACCAACTATCTTGCAATTTTTATTGCTGGTACTCTTAAGTTTTGCAACTGCTGAAAGTTCCGACCCGCCTGCTCTGGATCAGAATAGCAACAGGATTGGTGTGTCTGTCTATGAGCATCAAACCGATACCGTTTCTGCAGAACAGCTCCGTCTGTTTTCTGAAATTGGCGTTCAAATTATTGAGACGAACCAGCCCGGAGTCATTCCTGAAAGTGCATATCAAGACTTCTATTACTTTCTCAATGCCGGGGCAATTTACGCTACACCTCGCCTTATCCTCGAAAATATCTCACAATACACGCGCTCTATTGTTGATAGGATTGAAGATGTGCCACAGGAGATATCAAACCGAGTTGTTGCCGTAAGCGCGCTGAAGTATCCCTACGAGCAACACAACCAATTTAGAGCTAACGCCGAAGTATTCGCGGATTCACTTCGCCAACAAATCGATCGGCCTCTCTATTTTCAATCTATAAAAAACTCTTCGGAACAGCTCCCTAATGGTTTTCAGTTTTCATCAAACCGCATAGAAACGGGCTTCAGTGATCCGCTCTCCACGCAATACATTCATTTCATTCCATACGGCACCAACCGTGAATCACTCATTACTTTTGAGCATATCCTTAATCAAACCAACGACGGCCGGGAGTCGGTGGTAATTATTCCGGCAACATGGCTGACTGAAATGCTGGAGAAATACCCTGATCTCCAATTTGTTTTTGAGCGTTATCACACCGGTGAAAATATTGAGATCCCTCTTCCAAAGGAAGATTTATCATCACCCGGAATGAATTTGGGTGTTCTTCTTCTACTCCTAATATGGGCCAGCTTTGTGCTGCATTTCAAATATCAGCCCATTTATGCGCAATCACTCACCCGATATTTTACCCACCATTCATTTTTTGTAATTGATGTGATGGAGCATCGGCTTCGGAGCCTGCTTCCCGGAATTTACCTTCTGCTTCAACACGCTTTTTTAACGGGGCTTTTTGTAGTGGTTTCTGTTGATCTGTTGGTCAGCCATACCGGATTGAACATTCTGGAATATTACTTTCCGGCATTTTTTCTCTTTGAAAATGCCCTGTTGAACCTCTTCACGCTCGGATTTTTCCTGGCTATTTTGCTGCAATCGATATCTATTATCTGGATTTATCTGCCGAACAAAGAGATGAACCACTTCAGTCAGATTCTTAATCTTTACAGCTGGCCGCTGCATATCAACCTGTTTGTCGTTACTGCGCTGGTCATCTTTAACCAAATAGGATTTGCAGATTCTTGGGTAATGGCGCTTAACATTCTCTTTGTTACCGTATGGTTTTTAAGCTTTAACATCGCCGCTATTGATGCTGCCAAATTCCTTCAACGATTTCGGTTTTTATATTTAATTACCACCGTCGGACTGCACGTTATGCTTGTGTTTGGGGTGATCTGGTACCTACTCTACACCCCATCTATCATCGAGCCGATACAGTTCGCCATCACCGTGCCCTAACCAGTTACAAAATCTGCTTACGTAACCGTGCCACCGGAAGCTGAAGCTGCTCCCTGTATTTACTTACCGTTCTCCGGGCAACTTTATACCCCTTCTCTTTCAACAGATCTGTGAGCGCCTGATCGCTATACGGACTCTTTTTATCCTCATTTTCAATCAGTTCCCTCAGGTAGTTTTTCACTTCCCGGCTCGATACATCATCGCCACTCTCCGTCTGCAAACCCTCACTGAAAAAGTATTTCAGCTCATACACACCAAAGTTTGTCTGTACATATTTTCCGTTTACTACTCGCGATACGGTAGATATATCCATCTTAATCCGCTCGGCAACATCCTTCAAAATCATCGGCTTGAGCCCCTTTCCGGATTTAAAAAACTCCTCCTGCAGAGCCACTATAGTCCTCATCGTATTCATAAGAGTATTCTGCCGCTGAATGATCGAATCGATAAACCACTGGGCAGAATCGACCTTATCTTTAATAAAATTCTTCGCTTTTTTGCTGGATTGATCCTTCCCCGGTTTACTCTTCAGGTTATCCCACATTTTTTTGTACTCCGGTGAGATTCGCAGAGGAGGTACATTTCGTTGATTCAACCGAATAACAAACTCACCACTTTCACCATCTTCTTCGTCTTCAGACGGCTCGTAATATACTTCAAAATCGGGCTCAATATACTGCTGATTATCCAAGTTTGGATTGGCAACCGCACCGGGTTTTGGGTCAAGCGCCTTAATCAACTCAAAGGCTTCTTTTAGTTCTTCATCATCCAAATCCAGCCGGTTTTTCAACTTATCGAAATGCTTTTTTTCAAACGACTTCCACTCGTCCCGCACAATTTTAAGCGCATTTTCCCTCACTTCCGAACTGTTCTCCATATATTCGAGCTGGCACTGCAGGCAATCTTGCAGATCCTGCGATGCAATTCCGATCGGCTCAAGGCTCTGTATCTGCTTCCGAACCTTCTTTACATCTGCAGCTCCAACCATCACTCCTTGGTTAAAAGCAATATTATCGATCACCGCCTCAATTTCGCGACGAAAATATCCATCTTCATCCAGTGAACCTAAAATCTGGTCTGCAATCAGCTCCTCCTCTTCCGTCAGGTCTAGCAGCTGAACCTGGTCTTCAAGCTTCTCATAAAGTGATTCGTAGTATGGGTTGGGTTGATCTCTCCAATCTTCATCCCCGCCACCGCTGCTGCCGTAATAGTTACCATCAAACTCTGTATTGTGGAGAAACGACTCCCAGTCGATATCCTCATTTTGATCTACCGGATCTACCTCATCCTCCTTTTTCGCTTCGTCCGCCTTATCCCAATCATTCTCTGCCTCTTTCAACGCCTCTTCGCGATGATCCGGCTCAGCCTCTTCCAGAACCGGGTTCATCTCTATCTCTTCCTTAATACGCTGCTCCATTCCAACCGTGGGAAGCTGCAGGAGTTTTATAAATTGGATCTGCTGAGGCGAGAGCTTCTGCTGAAGACTCTGACTCTGCTTTTGACTAATATTTTGGCCGGTTTTAATCAAGATTCTCCTCTTTTCGCAGCTCTTCGCACGCCTTATTAAATGCCACAAACCAGTCGTGGCCATACCGACGAACCAGCGCTGTTTCTAAAAAATCAGCTAGATACGTTCCCGTCTCTTTTCCGTTGGCGCATCCAGCAGCACAGAGCTCGGGGATATACTCAAAATTCGCAAACTCCATCCCCGCGATCTTCTTCAAACGAATTGGGTACAGATGGCAACTTATCGGCTTTTCCCAATCAAAATTTCCGCTGTAATACGCCTCCTGGATAGCACAAGTTGCCACTCCACGTTCATCTTTCTGCACAAAAATACACTCCTTACCGTCTACCGAGTTAATTTCATATCCATCTTCTGAGTTGCCGATAACAACCCCCTCCTCTACGGCAACATTTACTGCTTCGGGCGCAAGGTTACTTTTCAGTTTGCGAAATGCTTTATTCAATATCGGAATTTCACTTTTTGAAACGGGGGCACCCGCATCGCCAACTACACAACACGCCCCTTTGCACCTGGTAATATCGCAGGCGAAGGCCGATGTGGCTATATCTTCCGATAAAATAACGTCTTCTACTCTAAACATAATTTAACTAACGAAGAAAATTTGAAGAGGCAAAATACGTGATTTCAACCAAACCTCAGCAGAGTTCAAAATATTTTCCTGCTTTCTGTTTGATGGCACCTTTCATCTCCAAATCGAGCAGAACCGGCATCAGTTTATGAGTAGGCTTTTGCGCTACTTCACTAAGTTCATCGATATGGAGCGGTTCTTCCAACAACATTTCGCATATTTGCGTTGATTCCTCATCGAGCTCCATCTCCTTCCACTGATTCTTTTCGGGAGGTGGTTCCGTAGTTTTCACCACTTCTGTTTCAACAGAAATTTCGTTCAACACATTCTCAATCGTCTGTACCAACTTGCCCTGACCGGTGCGAATTAGATAGTTATTTCCTTCACCCTTTATGTATCCCAGCGGATGTGGAATCACAAACACCTCGCGATTTTGATCGAGCGCCAGCCGTGCGGTAATCATACTGCCGCCTTTTATGCCGCTCTCCACAACCATTGTCCCGTGACTCATACCACTTACGATCCGATTTCTCTCGGGAAAATTACCGGCGTCGGGCTTTGTTCCCGGCAAATATTCAGTGATAATTGCCCCTCCGGAATCGATTATATCAGCAGCCAATTTCTTGTTTTTATTCGGGTAGATCCAATCAATACCGGAACCCAAAACAGCTACGGTATTCCCTCCCATTTTTACTGCGGTTTGATGCGCTTTTGCATCTACTCCATACGCCAGACCGCTATGAATACTCAACCCTTTTTCTACCAGTTTCCTGCTCCATAGTTCCGCCTGTTTCAATCCGTATCCTCCGGGGTTTCGCGTACCAACCACGGCTATCCCCGGTTTAGTAAGTGCTTTTGAATCCCCTAAAATCCAAAGCAGCATCGGGGGATCGAACGTATGCTTTAACAGCTCAGGATAATCAGGATCAAAAAAGCTTAGCAGTGATGCTCCCACTTTTTCGGTTTTCCGGATGATTTTATCAACCTTATCCCATTCATCAAACTGACTGATACGTTTTGCCATCAATTTTCCCAATCCATCCAGGCGCATCAAATCGGGAATTGAAAAATCGAACAGCTCCATTGGGGTATCCACACCGGATTCGCGGATATACCGACGAACGGTTCGAATTCCTAACTTATCAACCTGTAGAAGGCCAAGAATGGCTCTATGATGACTCTGTATCTCCAACGGTTTGTAATTTCTCCCAAATTTTTTCTCTCAGCCGGTCAACATTATGACCCGTAGCCGAGGAAATCTCAACAATTTCGACGTCATCTTCAATTTTAATTTCCTCATCAAGCTCAAATCCCTCTTTTAGGTCCATTTTAGTTATGGCTAAAATGCGGGGTTTCTCGAGCAGATCGGGACGATACTCCCTCAGCTCGTGTAAAAGGGCGTTATACTCACTTTCAATATCTGTATTACAAGCCACCATAAAGAGCAGCACGTTGTTCCGTTCAATATGTCGTAAAAACTGAATCCCCAGCCCTTTTCCTTCGTGGGCATCTTCAATAATTCCGGGAATATCGGCCATTACAAAACTTCTGTAATCGGAAAATGTAACGACGCCCAAATTGGGCTCAAGTGTTGTAAACGGGTAATCTGCCACTTTTGGGCGGGCTTCCGACAGTGCCGATAGCAGCGTACTTTTTCCGGCGTTGGGAAATCCTACCAGACCAACATCCGCCATCAGCTTCAGTTCCAGCTCAATAGCCCGCTCTTCGCCTTTTCGTCCTTCTTGAGAATGTTGGGGCGTCTGATTTGTGGAGCTTTTAAAGTGCCAGTTTCCTAACCCGCCCTGACCGCCTTCGGCAACCACAATTTTTTCACCCTCTTCGGTGATCTCGCCAATTCGCTCTTTTGAGTCGGCATCAAAAATTACAGTACCGAGAGGTACTTCAAGAATTTCACTCTCACCGTCGCGACCGGTTTTTCGTGATGTGTGACCCGGCTTCCCGTGCCCGGCTTTTACATACTTTCGGTAGCGGAGATCTAATAAGGTGTTCAACTGCGGGTTGCCCACAATAATCACATCGCCGCCTCTTCCTCCATCCCCACCATCAGGGCCTCCTTTGGGCACATACTTTTCGCGGCGGAAATGGGCCATTCCACTGCCGCCTTTTCCGGCAGTTACATAAATTTTGGCGTAATCAGCAAATCTCATAGTTCTCAATTTTAGGAGTAAAGTGGGAGTGAATTAAACGAAAAAACCCACTCGGAATTTCACATCGGTGGGTTTTAACAGGTATCAATTTTTAAACTGTAAACGGAAGCCTACTTCTTCTTATGAAGAACGATACGAAGCAGCTTCGCCAATTTCTTTTTCATTTTCTGCCGCGGCACGATAAAATCAAGGAAACCGTGATCGAGCAGGTATTCTGCCGTCTGAAATCCATCGGGTAAATCACGTCCTATCGTCTGCTTAATAACACGCGGTCCGGCAAATCCAATCAGCGCACCGGGCTCGGAAATGTTGAAATCTCCCAGCATGGCGTAACTCGCGGTTACTCCACCCGTTGTGGGATTTGTCATAAATGAGATGTAGGGCACTTTCGCCTCATCGAGCTGCGCAAGTTTTGCGGATGTTTTTGCCATCTGCATCAAACTGAGCACACTCTCCATCATGCGGGCGCCACCGGATTGCGAAATAATAATCAGCGGCTTTTCTTCCTCCCGTGCGTGATCAATCGCCACACCCAAACGCTCACCCACAACCGATCCCATGCTTCCAAAAAAAAAAAAAAAGTCCATGGCGGCAATAACCACATCCAGATCTTCCATCTTTCCTGTACCTACTCGGCAGGCATCGGTCAGATCTGTTTTGCCCTGGTAGGTCTTCAGACGGTCTTTATATTTCTTTCGGTCCTCAAAGTTCAGCGGGTCCGTCGGCAGAATATCGGCGCCCAGTTCTTCAAACTTTCCGTCATCAAACAGAAAGGAGAAGTACTGCTTGCTGCCAATTCTAAAATGATAGCCGCTGAGCGGATCTACCCAGAGATTCTCCTCCAGTTCACGCCGGTGGATTGTTTCGCCGGTTGTGGGAACTTTAATCCACACACCTTCCGGCATATCTTTCTTTTTATCGG